>NZ_MPRK01000012.1 GCF_002021095.1 Solemya elarraichensis gill symbiont
CTTTCTCAAGCGCTTCATCTGCACTGATTTTCAGCCCGGCCACTTCTCTGCCGCTAACCCAGTTCGCATGAATAGCCTCTATACCCTCCAGCGGGATATGTACGGTGCGATCGACCGGTGTGCCTGTTGGCTTGAGAATGCCTGCCACCTCGAAAGGTTTGTCATCATGCATGGCGAAACTGGTTTTGCCGGCACCATGGGCGATGATGATCTTTTGTCCAAGTTGATAATTGAGTTTGTTTGCCACCTCGTGCCCCAGTACCGCCTGGTAGACATGGTCAAAGGGCTGGCCCTGGGCAAGAACCAGTGAGCGCTTGTCTGCGTAACTGTAATGGCGGAAATAGTCCTGGTTGGTGCCCATCACCCTGTAGCCTTTGTGTGAATCACCCAGTGAGATAGGGATGGTCCACTTGACCATGGGGTGGTCTGCAAACTTTTGGTAGCTTTTCCATGAAATGTTGTTGGTAGCGTCACCGATCCGGAATACCGAGTAGAGCAACAGGTTAATGGCACCGCTGCGTGCACCGACGATGAAATCTGTGCCTGATATGGTATTGGCAAAACTGTTGCGCGATTCCACACGCAGGCGCTCTACACCCAGTAGCATGGAGACACTCAGTGCAATGCTGAGAAGAATCAGGCTGACCGTAAAACGGCGGTTCAACAGGCTTTTAATGGCAAGGTAGAGTGTCGCCATCAGTTTTCTCCCTGCCGTGCCATGTTGATCTCTTCAATGCTGACATGGCGCTCGAACAGCGATTCCAGTTGCTTGTCATGGCTAACGAAAAGCAGTGTTGAGCCAGTCGCGTCGCACTCCTGAAACAGCAGCCGGATGAATGTCTGGCGCATGTCGCTATCAAGTGCAGAGGTGGGTTCATCGGCAATAATGATTTCGGGTGCACCAATCAGCGCACGTGCCGTCGCGACGCGCTGTTGCTGCCCGACGCTCAACTCAGTCACCGGCCGATGCAAAAGATCAGCATGTGCCATATTCAGGTGTGCCAGCAGGCGAGTTGCCTCGTCATGCAGACTATTTCCGGACGCAGTTGCTTTCTGTTTGCGTGAACGCGAAAAGTGGCACGGCAACGCAACATTCTCGAGGACGGAGAGATAGGGAATGAGGTTGAACATTTGAAACACAAAACCGATATGATCGGAACGGAAATGGTCTCGCCCGGATCCACTTAAACGGTTGATTACCTGTCCAAGTACTTCAACTTCACCGCTTGAAGGCCGATTGACACCGGCAATCAGTGCCAGCAGCGTGCTTTTTCCACTGCCGCTGGAACCGCGAATAAAGATGCGCTCGCCACGAGCCACTTCGAGTTCGGGAATGTGCAACACTTCAGGCAGGTTTTTACGCCACCCAAATCGAAGATTTCTGGCCTTTATTGCAGCTGTTTGTTGCATGAATATATTAGGAATGTCTGTGTATTCTTCTTGTGCACTTAGAGTTCTACGGAGTTATGTTCAGGTGTTAACTCTGTCATTCGCTGTCCTCGCTGTGAAATGCTCTGAACTTCGATAACATCCGTAGCGGGAAACTGTTTGAAGATGCCGACTTCAACTCTCTTCAGCCGAGACATGTCAGTACACAGGAAATGGTAATGTGCTGCAAAATCCCTATGGTCTGCTTCTCCATGGGCATGTTTTTCGTGTCCGCTAAAAGGGGACTCAACACTGAAAGTAGATGTGTGACATTCGGCACCGGAGGGGAGGCTGAATAGTTGGCCGGGTTGATTCAGGATTTCAATCGCCGATTTAACTGCCTCTAATTGAGTATTGTTTCGTGGTAGGTACTCGAAACCAACAATATTCATGGCAGGAGAGATAAATTCAATCTCGAGAGTATTTCCCTCTACGGCAATTAATAATTGTGCTTCACCATGGACATGGGCCCCATGATGTTCGTGATCCGGCTCAACAGCCAGGAGTTGAACGGGACTGATGAGCAGGGTGAGTATGATAGAGAAAATTGCTAGTTGAATATTGGCCATGGCATTCAGGTCAGCTGTTGTTCTGCAATATAACATGGTTTGTCTGGTGTTTATTCAGACTTGGCAATTGTATCTGCAGACATTCATTCCCAGGAACTCCTGGTAAGCTTCTCCGCCAGCCAGCCAGCCACTTGTTCAGATAGTCAGCAACCTGGTCATCGGATAATCCTGTATGGATCTCGCAGTAAAGCCCGTAGGGGTATCGCGGCGCGTTTCTTGGCTCAGCGACCACCCTGTTGTCTTCAACGAAGAGCGTGTATTCGGGGCGTTGGCCGGGTGGGGCGCAAAAAGACGCGGGGCCAAATTGCTCAATCAAACTGGCAACTTGCGCGTTGAACTCAGACAGGCTGGGTGGGCTCTGGCTCATCCTATACTGCGATCAGACTAGTCTTCACCGATGACGCGTTCTTCACGCGGTGCTGTCAGCAGTGTTTCCGCTTCGATCTCATTCTTGGCGAAAATCATGCGATATCTTTCGACATCTCCTGATTCTTCGCGAAGTTGACGCACGTGCTGCTTTGCTTCACGATACTTCGCAAAGGTTTCGAGGTGCGTCAGAGTGCGCGGTTTTTCGATTTCGTAAACAAAATAGGGCATGAGAGACCTCTTGTGTCATGCAATTCAGCCTGAGATTTTACACAAAAACTGTGACGAATAACGACTTTCACAACAGGGGAACAGCTAGCTTGATGAAGGAAATTAGAAAGAGGCCCGCGCGGCTGATGCAAATTCTTGCGTTTGCCGTACTTGTTTTGCTGCTTCAGCCGACATTTGCCGAGGTTCCTGCTGCACCCGCCATGACGCTCTACCAGTTAGCCGGGGATGCCAAAATTTCCTACTACAAGAAAGATCAATTCGCACGCAGCGGTAAAAAGAAGGTGGCAGGCAGCCTTGCCCAGGGCTCGTGGGTCGTTCCATGCCTGGTGATTCATAACGACAAACCGCTGACAGCCAGCGATGGCACCCCGTATGTCGGGTTCGAGATCCTGTTTGACGCAAACAAGGCTACCGCCACCTCTACCAAGAGAAAAATGGATAAGATCGCCTCGCGTGAAGGCTTGATGGTGCAGAATCATCACTGCGACGGCAAAGTGAAATATGTAATGAATGCAAAGCGCCTGGTAAATCGTACAAAGCAGCCATTTTTTGCACCCAAAGGTCGCGGCGGTACTTCAACATCCGCAGAGAATGACTACGATGAAATTGTGCGGGCCTTTCACAACTCCTCCCAGTGCGAAAAAGCCAACCGGCGGTTGACCGGTCGACGCGACTCGCTCGCAGATGCGTGGGAGAAATTCATTCACAAGAACAGACGCAAGTGGTCGAGCGACAATCTTAACAAGGCGAAGCATCTTGATTACGTGATGCGCACCGCAATCTATGAAGGGCACATCGGCAGGGGATGTAGTGCCTATGGTGCGTGTGAACGGAATATTATCGCCCTGTCGATTCGTAATCGTGTGATTGGCCAGTGCAGTTCGGCGCAAGGTTGCGGTTTCGAGGGCGATTTTCAGGGTGCTGCATCGGCTGTCTCCCAGTACAACATCTGGGATGCTTACCTGACCCAAACATCCGGTTTGACCTCCTGCTTTCTGCGCACCGATCTCGCAGACGAGGCGCCATTCACCAAGTTACAGACGATGTATTCACAGTCGGTGGGGGATATCAGTTCCATCCTGTTTGATTCTGAAGAGGCGCTGCAGGAACGCTTTGTCGTTGCTGACTCGTCAGCCCTGACAAGTTTGCGCCACTACTACCATCCGCCGGCAATGGGCGCCTGTTTTCCAAAACATGATGCGGTTGAATTTATCACTGCAGCGGCGGCGGGCAGGGATGGCGATTATATTCTTCTCGTCAATCAGCGTATCAAGGACGATAAAGAACAGGATGATGGTTACAGGTTCAGGAGCTTTCGCGTCAAGCTCGAGGATGGAGCAGACAAGGTGAGCATAACTGATCCTTACAAGAGTTTTGTTATTGACGGGCGCAAGGTGTCACTGAAAAAACCGACGCGCTGCACGCCTTATGGAGTATCGGGCAAGTGCCGCTTTAACAATGTCGAGCGCTACCGTAAAACACCTTTCTGGTTGAATAGCGGCAAGCTGGTCGAGTTCAAGTGCCGCATCCGCGATCAGGGCGCATCCTGCACACAGGAAGCGCAACTGAAAAATGTAGGCGTCGGCGGATCATGCGATATCGAGATGATGCCGGTTGTCGGTGTCAGGCAGGAAGGTATTAATTATTATGGACAGGGAGGTTGAGCTTGTCTGATGTAACACTATTCTGGCACGATTACGAAACATGGGGTGTTGATCCAAGACGCGACCGTGCTTCGCAATTTGCAGGCGTGCGTACGAACCTGGAGCTGGAGATAGTTGGCAAGCCCGTGATGCATTACTGCAAGCCAACGGCTGACTTTCTGCCGCACCCGGAAGCCGTTCTGGTCACCGGAATCACACCACAGAAAGCATTTCGTGAAGGTCTCAACGAGGCGGAGTTTTTTCGTGCAATTCATGCCGAGTTGGCACAGCCGGGCACCTGTGGTGTCGGCTACAACAGTATCCGTTTCGATGACGAGGTGACCCGTTTCGGTCTCTATCGCAACTATTATGAACCTTATGCACGCGAGTGGCAGAACGGAAATTCCCGCTGGGATATTCTCGACCTGGTGCGCATGACATTTGCACTTCGGCCGGAAGGTATCGAGTGGCCACAACGCGAAGATGGCCATGCAAGTTTCCGTCTTGAGCACCTGACCGCTGCGAACGGTATTGAACACGAGGGTGCTCATGATGCAATGGTCGATGTCTATGCCACCATCGGAATGGCAAAATTGATTCGCCAACATCAACCGAGGCTTTTCGACTATTACTTCGGTCTGCGTAAGAAGGCGGCCGTATCGAAACTGATCGACCTGGAGACAGGCGCTCCCTTCCTGCATGTCTCGGGTATGTATCCTGCCGAGCGTGGCTGCATCGGTGTGGTCATACCCTTGCTGACACACCCGGTCAACTCGAACGAGGTGATTGTTTTCGATTTGCGCCAGGATCCGACGCAACTGCTCGAATCAAGCGTCGAGGAGTTACAGGAGAACCTGTTTACACCGGGAGCAGAGATGCCGGAAGGTGTGCAGCGGGTTGCTCTCAAGGGAGTGCACATCAACAAGTCACCGGCAGTGGCGCCATTGGCTACCCTGACACCGGATGCGATGCAACGCTGGGAAATCGACCTCGACAGGGTAGAGCAGCATCGCCGCCAGATACTAGACGACAGGGGGCTGACGGGGCGCCTCGAGCAGCTCTACAGCGAGAAACCGGATTTCGGCGAAGGGGATGCGGATTCCGCACTCTATGATGGTTTTATCAATCCTGCCGATACACGCTTATGTCAGCAGGTATTGCAGAGCTCGCCTGCCGAACTCGCAGGTTCACGTCCGTCATTCAAGGATGAACGCCTGCAAACTCTCTATTTTCGCTACCGTGCGCGTAACTGGCCTGAATATCTCTCGGAAGAGGAGCAGCGGCAGTGGGCAGAATTCTGCAGGACACGCCTGTTTGACGGCGCTTATGGAAGTACGCTGACCGTTGACGAGTTTTACCTGCGTATCGAGGCGATGCTTGAAGAGCGCCAGGATGAGCGCACAGTCGGCCTCATGAAACAGCTCGCGGCATGGCCGCAGGAGCTGGGTTTCGCCTGAAAGACAGGGCCACTTCAGGCCGTTTTTTCGTCACCCCGGGCTTGACCCGGGATCCATTCCTTTATGCGTCATGGATCCCGGGTCTCCACTTCGTTTCGCCCGGGATGACGATGTTGAGAGTTAGTCCTTGGTCCACTCACTCAGCGCATCGATGATCTTCTGCGCCTGCTCCTTGCTGGAGATGTTGAACTTGGATTTCTGCTGGTACTGGCCGTTGCGCTTCTGGTAACGGCGGATGGTGTACTTGTCAGCACTGTACTCTTCCTTGCTGCGATTCCACTCCTGGAAACGGTAGATGATGGTTGTCCACGCGCCTTTTGTCAGGATTTGCTTGTCGAGTTCCTTGACGACATCAATGCCGTCCTCGCTCCAGTTTACTGTTAGTTCGTCAGGTGTTTCTGCCATTTGATCTTCTCTGTGAAAATTTGCCGAAGTGTAACCCGAATAGGGCTTCACTTGAACCACCCAGCTTGTATACTGTGCGCATGATTACAAAAATTCTCCTGACCATCGCGGTCATCATTGTCGTTATGCTGATGTTCCGTCGCAAAGCGCCCCGGAGTGGTCCGCAGACCATTGAAGCAACAAATGACAACAAGCGTGCATTGAAAATTGCTGCGGTGGTTGCCGTGGGCGTGATGATTGCGGGCGCTGCACTATGGATGCTGACGAGCTGGCGCGATGCCACTGAAATCGTCGAAGTGCGCGTGGTTAATTCACAGACCGGTGACAGCGTTCTTTACCAGGCACATCGCAACGATATCGATGATCGTTCGTTCCGGACCGTCAAAGGGGTGCGTGTCGTACTAGCCGAAACCGAGCGTCTCGAGGTCAGCGACGAGGGCCGATATTAAAGGCGACCGATAGCCGGTTTTCGCTGCTGCGGTTCTTCTCGACCAGGTGGGGGAGGGTCGGCGAAAAGAGGTAAACATCCCCGGTTTGCGGCGTCAGTCTTTGGGTGTTCTCACCGACCGGAAAGACGATATCCCCCGAATTTTCCGGTACTTGCAGGTAGCACACGCCGGAAAGCAGTTCATCGTTCTCCTCGTGTGTATGCAGGCTGGTGGTATGCCCCGGTCCCATCAGGTTGAACCAGTAACCGAGTTGCAAATCTGTCTCCGTACCGAGCCTTTGCCTGGCAAGGTCGAGCAGAAAGAGAGAGAGCTGATCCATCTCGGGAAATCTGGACTTATCTGGATAGATATTCTCGAAGCGACCGCCGAAGTGGTGGGTCTTGTTGGTTGATTCATCGTCAAGCAGCTGCTCAAAACGCTGCCTGACGGCATCAAGCAGTTGCGTGTCATTGATATGGTGACAGCTGACGCCGGTATTGTTAGATGAACTCATAGCAGCAGAAAATGCCTTGGAAGTAATTGGTAAAACAGTCGATCAATATGCGAAACTCAATTTTACACCCGCTTGCCGTTGCTGCGCTATTCCTGTCAGCGGTGTCAGCACAAATTCAGGCAGCCGAGCGTCTCGACTATATCGTCAAGCTGAAGGGTGCGGTGACACTCTACAGCTGGATGTCGCTTGCCGACGCGACCATCACAACCGACGGGCAGCAGCTTTGCTCAGATATGAAATGCACTCGTACCGAGGTGCGCATGTCGTCGCAGAATCATCGCCTGCTGGAATCATTGGCACCGACACGTTTTCTTTTCCGCAGTGTCTACCTGGAGAATCCGCCGCAGTCGCTCTCCTTCGAGAAACGCCAGAATAAAAGCAGCAAGAAGTACCAGCCGTATGGTTACAAGCACAGTTTCTCGGTGCGTTCTGCTGATGGCAGTACGATCGACAGGTATGAACTTGCCAGTGAGGGGGATGCCCTGCCAGGCACGGCAAGACGCTTTCTTGAGCCTTCCGCTCTGGACAATACCGAACCGATGGTGAGGAAGCAGCGGAACAATCCCCTGGCGCAAGGTGCGCTGGATCGCTGGGCCCTGATCCAGCATTTGCGTTCTGTTGCACTTGAAGACGGCTACAGCGAGGAATTTCCAGGTACTGATGGCAGCCACCAACTCCGCTACAGGGTTAGTCTGGAGAAGTCTGTTTCACTGATGATTGACGGAAAAAAGCAGGCTTGCTGGAAACTGGTCATTAATGAGCAGGATATCGGCAGGGATAAAAAACAGCCGCCTCTCTACCTGTGGATCAGTAAAAGTGACAAACGCCTGCCGTTGCAGCTGGAAATGCCGAGTGATCAGGGGCGTATCCGTTTTGAACTGAGCGACCCTTGAGAGTGAGAAACCAGAATATCGTCATAACAGATTCAAATTGTGCAAATACCCCGACTTCTGGAACAATCGGGGGGTTATTATATTCGGAGACTTGTTGAATGCCTTCACTGATACTGCCATTTCGTGCCTTGCGACCCGTTGAGGGGCGTGCTGATGATGTTGTTGCACCTCCCTATGATGTGATGAATGCCGACGAGGCGAGGGCCATGGCAGAGGGCCGCCCGTGGAGCTTCCTGCATATTTCGCGTCCTGAGATCGACCTGCCACAGGGTACTGATCCCTATGCGCCTGAGGTCTACAGCAAGGCACGTGAGAATCTCGACCACATGATTGCAGAATCGGTTTTGAAGCGTGATGAGACGCCTTGTTACTACGCCTATCGTCTGATCATGGGAGAGCATGTGCAGACAGGGCTGGTTGCGGTCGCCTCTGTCGATGCATATGACATCCACCGTGTCAAGAAACACGAACTCCCCCGGCCGCAGAAAGAGGATGACAGGGTGCGCCAGATCGAAGCGTTGAACGCACAGGCCGGCCCGGTGTTTCTCTCCTATCGTGCCGATACGGTTGTCGACACCATATTGCAGGAGACCAGCAAAACAACTCCGGATGTTGATGTGACGGCAGCAGATGGTGTGCAGCACAGTTTGTGGGTGATCAGCGATACTACGGCTATTGAGAAACTGACCGGCGCTTTTGATGCAATGGATGCTGTCTATGTTGCCGATGGGCATCACCGCTCCGCAGCGGCGAGTCGTGTTGCACACAGTCGTCGTGAACAGGGGGCTGCCGGTACAGAAGCAAACCATGACTATTTTCTCTCGGTGCTGTTTCCGCACGACCAGGTGCAGATTCTCGATTACAACAGGGTAATACGCGACCTTAATGGTCTTGATGAAAGCGCTTTCCTCGATGTGGTGGCAAAGAATTTCGTCGTTAATGAATCAGCTGATTCGGTCAAGCCACACAGCCCGGCAGAGTTCGGTATGTATCTTGCGGGGAACTGGTATCACCTCGCACTACCACCTGAAAAAATTCCACAGGATCCTGTTGCGAGACTCGAGGTAAGCCTGTTGGGAGACAACCTGATCGATCCAATTCTTGGTATCACGGATCAGCGCCGCGACAATCGCATCGACTTTGTTGGTGGCATTCGTGGCATGGAGGGGCTTGAAGCACGCGTTGATTCGGGTGAAATGGCTGTTGCATTCTCCCTCTATCCGACCACCATGGAGGCGTTGATGGCAGTTGCCGACGCCGACGAGATCATGCCGCCGAAAACCACCTGGTTCGAACCCAAGCTGGCTGACGGCCTCATCAGTCATGTTCTCGACTGAGTCATGGTCAGCAGGGCGAAGCGTTTACCGGAAGATCGTCTGGACCAGGCTGCAGTAAAAACCTGGCTTGATAGCTTGCCGAAGGCAACGGATGAAAAAGCCCGCAAGGGGCTTCTTCATGCGGTAGAGCTGTGTGCTGAACTGCTCGCAGAGCTCAAAGACAGGACAGGTGAACAGCTCTCGCTCTATGCCATGCATGTGGCTGACCTGCTGGTTCAGCTCGAGATGGATGACGAGACAGTCAGCGCGGCGCTGCTCTATCGTATTGTCGGTAATGAATTCAAGACACAGGAAGAGATTGAAGAGACTTTTGGTGCCACAGTAGCGGGCCTGGTCAAGGATCTGCTGCTGATTCAGCAACTCTCTCCTGGCGTACTCAGTGACCGCGAGGAGAAGGGTGAGGAGCACAGTGAAAACCTGCGTCGTATGCTGCTGGGTATCGCGTCCGATGTACGTGCCGTGCTGGTTCTGCTAGCCGAGCGTGTGCACCTGATGCGCAGGCTCTCTTATCTCGATGAAAAGCTTCAGTCGCAGTTTAGCCGCAATACGCGGGATATCTTTGCACCGCTGGCGAATCGTCTCGGTGTGTGGCAGCTCAAGTGGGAGCTTGAGGATCTGTCACTGAGATATCTTGAACCTGAGCAGTATCGCTCGATTGCCAAGCAGCTGGAGGAGCGGCGTGATGAGCGCATCGCCTATATCAAGCAGGCAGTCGCGTTGCTGCAGCAGGCGTTCGGTGACAATGATATTCGTGCCGACATCAGCGGACGTCCCAAGCATCTGTATAGCATCTGGAAGAAAATGTACCGCAAGCAGTCGGGCTTCGAGCATATCTTCGATGTTCGTGCCGTGAGAGTACTGGTCGATAGTGTTGCCGACTGTTATGCGGCACTCGGTATCGTGCACAGCATCTGGAAACACATACCACACGAATTCGATGACTATATTGCGACACCCAAGGCCAATCTCTACCAGTCAATCCATACGGTCGTAGTCGGTCCGGATGAGAAACCGCTGGAGATCCAGATCCGTACACATGATATGCACTCGCATGCCGAGCATGGTGTCGCTGCCCACTGGCGTTACAAGGAGCAGAAAGGCAGCAGCGATGATCTTGAACGGCGAATCAGCTGGATGCGGCAGTGGCTTGAGCAGCGCGAACCCGCAAGTGAGCAGGGTGCCAGCCTGCTAGCAAGAGATGTGCATCTCGATTATGAGCAGACCCAGGTCTACGTGCTGACACCGCAGGGGAAAGTGATCGAGTTGCCAAATGGTTCAACTCCGGTCGATTTTGCCTACGCGATTCACTCCAGTGTCGGCCATCGCTGCCGTGGCGCACGAATCGATGGCCATATTGTGCCACTCAACACACCGCTCGAAAGTGGTCAGACAGTCGATATTCTTACCCACAAGGAGGAGCGCCCGTCACGTGACTGGATGAGTCCTCACCTTGGCTATATCAAGACTTCTCGAGCCAGGAACCGTGTCAAGAGCTGGTATCGACACCAGGACTTCGACAGCCATGTCGAGATGGGCAAGGCGAGCCTTGAGCGTGAATTGACGCGACTCGGATTTGAACGTCCGGAGCTGGCAAAAATTGCCCCCGAATTCAACCTGAAAGGGGTGGATGATCTCTACGCTGCGATTGGACGCGGTGACGTTTCACCGGTTCAGATTGCCGGCTGGCGCCATCGGGAGGAGGAGCGCGAGAATAAACCCAAAAAGAGGGTCAAGCGACGCCAGCAACGAGGAAAGTCAGCGCACGGTGCAAGTGCGGATATTATCGTTGATGGTATCGATGACCTGATGACGCATCTTGGCAAGTGCTGCAAGCCGGTACCATCGGATGCCATCATTGGTTACATCACGCGTGGGCGCGGGGTTACCGTGCACCGAAGCGACTGCTCAGTAGTACGTCACATGAAAGAGGATGATCGTGCACGTCTTGTTGATGTGCGCTGGGGGGATGAAGGGGAGGATGCGGCATTCGAGGTTGATGTGCGCGTGGTTGCTCTCGATCGCAAGGGGCTGATGCGTGACGTTACGGCTCTCTTTTCCAACGAGGAGATCGATGTCACCGGCATCAATAGTCACTCTGACAGAAAGCAGCAGAAAGCGATTATGCGTTTCTCCCTGCAGATTGATAATGTTGGGCAACTTAGCCGGATTATCGACAAGCTGGCGCAGCTGCCAGATGTCGAGGAAGTATCACGAATTACCTGATTTCGGCAGCAGCAGAAGAGAAGTGTGTGCAATCCTGTCATGCAGGCTCTCCCGTTCGCGGTTGAACAGCATCCAGATGGTGCTGATGCCGAAAAACAGAATGCCGATCAGGAGTCGTACGCTGGCCTGTACATAATCGATACCCTCTTCCGGGCTCTCCTTGTTGACCACGCGGATACGCCATGCGCGCATACCGAGAGTCTGCCCGCCGTGAGTCCAGAACCAGAGATAGAAGCCGAGGATGACAACGCACCAAAGAGCCCATAAGACGAACTTTGCAATCGGATGATTGCCAATAATATCAATGCCAAATATCAGTTGTGCAGGGAAGGTCACAACGGTTGTTGCAAGAAGCAGTAGTCCAAACAATAGTACAAGGTCATACCCGAAAGCAGCGAGTACTCTTGGGAAGCCCGGATGCATGTAATTTGTAGCTGTCATGGTTTTGATAAATCCCGTTTATCGCTTACACTGTGTACCAGATATATATAAAGAGTTCACTGGCTTGCCTGTTGGTTTGGCCAGAGAAACATTAATAAGCGAAACATTAACAAATTCAGGTTGGATAACTTCATATGATACGCGTCCTCGTCGTAGACGACCATCAACTGGTTCGCACCGGTTTCAGCCAGTTGCTGTCCCAGGCATCCGATATTGAGGTGGTTGGCCAGGCAGAAAATGGCGAAGAGGGTGTGCGTATGTACGGGGAGCTTACACCTGACGTAGTACTGATGGATATCCAGATGCCGGTGCTCGATGGTATCGAGGCGACCCGCAAGCTGCAGCGCAAATTTCCCAAGTGCAATGTCGTGATTCTCTCGTCGATTGAGTCGGATCCGTTTCCAAACCAGGCACGTGATGCGGGTGCAATCGGTTTTCTCTCCAAGCGCTGCAACCTCGACGAGTTGTGTGCGGCGGTAAGAAACGCCAGTGCGGGGCTGCCCTACATCTCGACTGAAATCGCCCAGCGCCTGGCATTGAGTAATATCGATGGTGGTTCCCTTCTGGATACAATTTCTCCACGCGAGATGCAGGTGCTACTTTTGGCTACGCGTGGTTCTCGCAACAAGGATATTGCTGAAGATATGATGATTAGCGAAAAGACTGTCAGCACCTACAAGCAGCGCCTCTATGAAAAGCTGGGCGTGAAGAATGATGTCGAAATGGCTCATTATGCCCTGCGTCATCACCTGATCGAGGTGAAATGATCACACCTGATGCGGCTACCTGCCGCAAGTGCGAACGTCTGGCGAATTTCCTCGACGAGGTCAAAAGCGACAACCCCGACTATTTTTGCCGACCGGTCCCCTCATTTGGTGAGCCAGATGCAGGCTTGCTGATCGTTGGTCTGGCACCCGGCATGCATGGTGCCAACGCCACCGGGCGTCCCTTTACCGGTGATTATGCGGGTGAGCTTCTCTACCAAACCCTGTATAAATATGGATTCTCCACTGCAGCACAGAGCCTGTCCGCAGATGATGGTCTTCAGTTACTCAACTGTCGTATTACCAACGCTGTGCGTTGCCTGCCACCGCAGAACAAGCCAGTCGGTGCCGAGGTGAATAACTGCAATGATTTTCTTGCCCAGGAGCTTGCTGCCCTGCCACCCGGGGGTGTTATCATCGCGCTTGGCACGATTGCGCACAAGGCCGTGATTCGTGCCTTGGGTAAGAAACAGAAAGAGTACCCTTTTGCGCATGCAGCCTGTCATGAACTGGATGCGGGAAAGCAGCTGCTTGATTCGTATCACTGCAGTCGCTACAACACTCAGACAAGACGCCTGACAACAGAGATGTTCGAAGATGTGTTCCGCATCGTGAAGGAACTGCTTGGTCGCTAAGGGGAGGGCGCAGCATGGATGAAGAGAGCAGCGTCTTCGATCATCGTGCTTTTCTGTCACGTCTGACCTCGCGTCCGGGTGTCTACCGCATGCTGGATGCGAATGATGATCTGCTCTATGTCGGCAAGGCAAAGAATCTCAAACGCAGGGTCTCGAGCTACTTCACGCGTGCCAACAGTCGTCGTATTCAGTTGATGGTGGCGCAGATCGCCTCGATCGAGACCACGGTAACCAATACCGAGGCCGAGGCGCTGATCCTCGAAAACAATCTCATCAAGTCACTCAAGCCACGTTACAACATTCTGCTGCGTGACGACAAAAGCTATCCCTATATATATCTCTCGGCAGGAGATTTTCCGCGTCTCTCTTTTCATCGTGGTACCCGCGCTGCGAAGGGGCGATACTTCGGTCCATACCCCAGCAGTGGCGCGGTACGCGAAACCCTGAGCTTGCTGCAGAAGGTGTTCCCGGTGCGTCAGTGTGACGAGAGCTACTATCGTAATCGTACCCGTGCTTGCCTGCAGTACCAGATCAAGCGTTGTACTGCTCCCTGTGTCGGCCTGATCAGCAAGAAAGATTACCAGGCGGATGTCAAAAACACCGTCCGCTTTCTTGAGGGGAGGGCATCCGAGGTGATTGACGACCTGACAAAGCAGATGGATGAGGCAGCTAAACAGCTCGACTATGAAACTGCAGCCGGTTTTCGCGACAGAGTTATCAGTCTGCGTAAAATCCAGGAACGTCAGTATGTCAGCGGTGAAAAGGGTGATCTCGATATGATCGCGGCAGCAAGCGAGGCGGGAAAGGTCTGCATCCAGGTATTCAGCATCCGCGGCGGCCGCAATCTCGGCAATCGCAGCTATTTCCCACGTGCTTCAGCCGAGGTGCCGCTTGAGCAGGTTGTATCGGCCTTTCTGGCGCGCCACTATATCGACAGGCCGGTGCCATCATCGTTACTGGTGTCGGTTGAACCCGAGGATGCTGAACTGCTGGCCGAGGTCTTCTCACAACAGGCGGAACGCAAGGTAAAAATCCAGTCACGTGTGCGTGGCGAACGTCTGCGCTGGATGCGACTGGCGCTGGAAAATGCCAAAACTGCACTTGCAGCACGCATTGCAGATCGCCTGGGAGTTCGTGAGCGTTACGAGGCGCTACAGGATGCACTTGGCCTGGAGGAGATTCCCGAACGCATGGAGTGCTACGACATCTCCCATACCTCGGGTGAGAAAACTGTCGCCTCCTGCGTGGTGTTCGATCAGCAAGGCCCACTTACTTCCGAGTACCGCCGTTTCAATATCAGGTCGACAGACATCGGTGATGATTATGCAGCCATGGCCGAGGCGATCGAGCGGCGTTTTCTGCGTATCAGGAAAGGCGAGATCAAGATGCCCGACCTGCTGGTAATAGACGGCGGCAAGGGGCAGATCAGCCGCGTGCATGAACAACTCGAAAGTCTTGGTGTCAGTGAAGTGAGATTCCTCGGTATCGCCAAGGGGCCGGACCGTAAACCGGGCATGGAGCAGCTCTTCTTGTTCGGCGCAGAGAGACCCCTTATACTGAATTCGGCCTCACCAGCCCTGCACCTGTTGCAGCAAATCCGTGATGAAGCGCATCGATTTGCAATCGCAGGTCACCGCCAACGTCGTGCCAAGGCGCGTCAGCAGTCGGTCCTCGAGGGTATCGAGGGAATAGGTGCCGGACGCAGGCGTGACCTGCTACGTCACTTCGGAGGCTTGCAGGAACTGGAACGGGCCGGTGTTGAGGATATTGAGGCAGTCAAGGGAATCAGCACTGCACTGGCAAAACGAATTTACGATTATCTACACGGCGACTGATCCAAACATGCAATGGAATCTACCAAACATTCTCACCCTGTTACGTATCTTGCTGATACCAGTACTGGTATTCGTCTTCTTTCAGGAGCAGCCGTGGGCTCGCCTAGCGGCGGCACTTATTTTCATTGTTGCTGCCCTGACAGACTGGTTTGACGGCTATCTTGCCCGACAGCTGGAACAGACTTCCAAGTTCGGTGCATTTCTTGACCCGGTCGCCGACAAGCTGATGGTAGCTGCGGCACTGGTGTTGCTGGTTTCCGCGGATCCGAGAATCGGCGTGACGATTGCTGCAGTCGTTATTGTCGGGCGTGAAATTACCATCTCTGCACTGCGCGAATGGATGGCCGAACTCGGAGGGCGCACCACCGTGGCTGTCAGCATGATCGGTAAATTCAAGACCGCAGCACAGATGATTGCCATCTCCCTGATGCTGTGGCAGCAGGATTTGCTCGGCCTGCCGATTTACCAGCTTGGCCTGGTTCTGCTTTACATCGCCGCGGTACTGACTATCTGGTCGATGATCGCCTACCTGCGTGCTGCCTGGCCGATGCTGAAGCAGTGACTAATGACCAATTGCCGCTCTTGTGTCATAATCGCCCGCTGTTGAAGCTGATTCAGGGCCGGATCATTCAAAGCCGCCCCTGACTCTATCCTTAATTATTTGAAAATTCTGAGAGATACCAATGAGCTTTTTTATATCTGAAGCCCTGGCACAGGCGCCTGCCGCCGCCGCTGATGCACCCGGATGGCAAGGCCTGATTTTTCCACTTGGCCTGGTTGTTATTTTCTACTTCTTCCTGATTCGCCCCCAGATGAAACGTGCAAAAGAGCACAAGAAGCTGGTCGAAGAGTTGCAGAAAGGTGACGAGGTCCAGCTGCAGGCTGGCATGATGGGCAAGATCACCGGTCTTACTGACACAGCTATCGAAGTTGAAGTAGCTGAAGGCATCGTTCTCAAGTTCCGCCGTGCAGCGGTTGAGGCTGTACTGCCGAAGGGCTCGTTGAAAGAGATGTGAGTCCTGGAGCCCGCTATCTGCGGGCTTAATTTATTACTGACTGATTATCTGACGAGCTGTATGCAATGAACCACTATCCATTATGGAAGAATATGCTGGTCGTGGTGGCGATTCTTTTCGCTGCTCTCTACGCATTGCCCAACCTGTTTGGGCAGGATCCCTCGATCGAGATCTCTTCATCCGGCAAGAGTGAGATCACACAAGGATCACTGACACAATTCAAATCACTGATTGAAGGCGACGGAATCGCGATCAAGCGCATAGACCTGCTTGAAGACCGTGCTTTGCTGCGTTTTAACAGCAACGAGGATCAGCTCAAAGCAAAAGAGCGCCTCGAGTCAGTACTCGCGAGTGAATATAATGTGGCGCTTAACCTTGCCGCAGATGTTCCCGGATGGTTATTGTCACTCGGTGCAGAACCGATGAATCTGGGCCTCGACCTTCGTGGTGGTATCCATGTCCTCATCGACGTCGATATGGACTCGGCAATCGAGAAAGCACTGGAAGGTTATGAAGGCGATATCCGTACCCTGTTACGCGAAGCCAAACTCCGTTACACCTCCGTCAAGGCAGGTGAGAATGGCGTCCTGATTCGCTTCAAGGATGAAGAACAGCGCGATCAGGCCGAGCTCAAGGTCGGCAATGCTTTCCGTCAGCTCAAGTTACTCACAAGTGACGATGGTGCAAATTTTTCACTTACCGTTAACCTGACAGAATCAGATCGTCGCGCCATCAGCAAGTTTGCACTGGAACAGAACATCACCACGCTGCGTAACCGTGTTAACGCACTGGGTGTTTCCGAGCCCGTGATTCAGCAGCAGGGCGATCGTCGTATCGTTGTTCAATTGTCTGGTGTTCAGGACCCGGGGCGAGTCAAGGATATTCTGGGTGCAACAGCAACCCTTGAGTATCGCCTTGCCGATACCAAACACAGCGTTGCTGATGCTCTCGAAGGGCGCGTGCCTGTTGGCTCAAAGCTCTACTACGAGCGCAACGGACAGCCCATCCTGCTCAAACGCAGCGTGATTGTTACGGGTGACAATATTACCGACGCATCCTCAGGTCTTGACCAGCAGAACGGCACTCCCGCGGTGTTCGTCAACCTGGACGGCAAGGGTGCGAAACGCATGCGCAAGGTGACCACCGATAATGTCGGTCAGCCGATGGCGGTTGTCTTTATCGAGA
>NZ_MPRK01000111.1 GCF_002021095.1 Solemya elarraichensis gill symbiont
GCCTGCCTGTCTACCTTGCTATGGCCGGATGGGAGCACATGGAGGCCGGTGGTTTCCTCGCTCTCTGGGTGATCGGCTACGGATTTATCCAGGCCGCTTCACCCCGCCTGCTGAAACGTTTTCACAGCAATGGCACAACTGCACGCTGGTTGGTTCTGGCACTATCCTTTATACCTGCAGTGATGGCGCTACTGCTTGCAAAAGGCGTTGATGGCATTTCAGTGGTCGTTATTGGTCTTATGCTGTTCGGCATTCTGTTTGCTATCAACTCTGCCCTTCACTCCTACCTGATTGTCGCCTGGTCGGATCGTGACAAAGTCTCACTCAATGTCGGCTTTTATTACATGGCAAACGCCGGTGGTCGCCTTGCTGGCACTATTCTTTCGGGACTTGCATTTCAACTGTGGGGACTTGCTGGCTGCCTGGTTTTCTCATTTCTCTTCCTGCTCGCTGCCTGGCTGATCTCCTATCGCCTGCCAGATGGGCTTTCGGCCTAGAGCCGCCTTTGCTATTCTCGTTGCCTGAACAGAATAGTAAACAACAGTTCGAGGAGCCTTATGCGTCCGATCTCTTCAAGGCTGAGCCTGGTGCTTGGCTGCATGCTGCTTGCCGTCTCTTTACCGCTTGCCGCAGCCGATAAAGTCTACCGTCTCAAGCTCGCTGAGACCTGGCCGCCAAACTACCCGATCCTTGGCGACACGACCAAAAACCTCGCGGTCATCGTCAAAAAGATGTCGAATGGACGACTCGTTATTCGCATCGACTCGAAAAACAAGCACAAGGCGCCTCTGGGTATTTTCGATATGGTCAAGGCTGGACAATATGACATTGGCCACTCTGCCTCCTACTACTGGAAAGGCAAAGATCCAAACAGCCTCTTCTTCACCACCATGCCGTTTGGCATGACGGCTCCGGAGCAATATGGCTGGTTCTATTACGGCGGTGGACTGGAGTTGATGGAAAAGGGTTTTTGCGCGTCTGGGTGCAAGCCCAACCAATATACCGGCGGGCGAACTCTATACATCACTGGAACGTAATACCATCGCTGCCCTCGAATGGGTTGGCCCGGCTCTTGATCTGCGTATGGGATTCCACAAGATTGCGCCCTACTATTACACCGGCTGGCATGAGCCTGCCGCAGAACTTCACTTCCTGATCAATAAAAAGTCCTGGGATAAACTGCCACCAGATCTGCAGGAGATATTACGCGTGGCAATGCGTTCTGCTGCTTACGACATGTACGCCCAGTCTTATCATGAAAACAGTGAAAGCTGGAGCAAGATGCGGAGTGAATTCCCGGACATCAAGATCAAGAGCTTTCCCAGTGAGGTGCTCGACGCAATGCGAAAGGCAAACACGGAACTGTTAGCTGAACGCGCAGCAAAGGACCCACTGGCAAAAGAGATTATCGACTCCCAGGCCGCCTATCTTGAGAAAGCACGTGCATGGACACGCATCTCTGACAAGGCCTATCTCGACACCACCGAATAGTGACTCGCTTGACGTGCTGCTAAGACTTGAACGCTGGACTAATAACTTTTCCGACCTGCTGGGACGAATCGCTGCACTGCTGTTCCTGTTGCTACTGCTGAATGTCTTCTATGACGTCGTTGCCCGCTACCTGTTCAACAGTGTATCGATCGGTATGCAGGAGCTCGAGTGGCATCTATATGCCAGCATTTTCCTGCTTGGCATTCCCTACGCTATCCGCACTGACTCCCACGTGCGTGTGGATATCTTCTATGACCGCCTCGGAGCACGACGCAAGGCACTCATCGACCTGTGCGGCGTGATCTTTCTGTTACTACCGTTCGTGCTGCTGGTTGCCTGGTATGGCAGCAGCTTTGCATTCGAGTCCTGGTCACTCGGCGAGCGTTCCGGTGATCCCGGAGGACTCTCGTACCGCTGGGTGATCAAGGCTGTCATCCCGTTTGCCTGCCTGAGCATGGCGGTTGCCGGGGTCGGCATGCTGCTGCGTTCGCTCACCATCCTGCGGGGCGCTGTGGCTTCGGACGAAACGGAAACCAGCTGAGATGATGGAATATATCGGCATCATCATGTTCGGCGTTGCCTTGCTCGCCCTGCTATTCGGCTTTCCCGTCGGCTTTACCTTTGGCGGCGTGGCCATGATATTTGTCTGCATTGCAAAACTCCCTGATATCCAGGTGATGCAGCAGGATGGCGCCGGTTTTTCCGAGATCATCGCAGACATCACCAGCACCTTTGCCTTCATGCCCTATCGCATCCAGAACATCATGGAAAACAGCGTACTGATGGCAGTTCCCCTGTTTATTTTCATGGGCGTTGTGCTGGAAAAAACCCGCCTCGCTGAACGACTGCTCGAATCGATGGGCGAACTCTTCGGACATATACGTGGCGGGCTGGCAATCTCGACCGTGCTGGTCGGCGCCCTGCTCGCCGCATCAACAGGTATTGTCGGCGCATCTGTCGTTGCAATGGGACTCATCTCGCTGCCGGTGATGCTCAAGCATGGTTATGATAAACGCCTGGGCTGCGGCACCATATGTGCTTCGGGCACCCTCGGGCACCCTCGGGCAGATTATTCCACCATCGATCGTCCTGATCATCCTCGGGGATGTGATGGGCATCCCGGTCGGAGACCTCTTCAGGGCAGCCGTTGCACCGGGAGTCGTACTCGTCGGCCTCTACATTCTCTATATCCTCTATACCAGCTGGCGCAATCCGCAGGCTGCGCCAAGCCTGTCGGTAGAAACTGCTGACAGACGAAAACTCTACATCGACGCCATGCTGCATGTTCTGCCGCCACTGGCGCTGATTCTGATCGTACTCGGCTCAATTTTTGCCGGTATCGCCACGCCGACCGAATCATCGGCACTCGGCTCCGTCGGCGCACTGCTACTGGCAGTCATCTATCGCCATTTCAGCTGGAAACTGCTCTACGAAGCGGCTCTCGACAGCGTGCGGGTCACCGCCATGGTATTTGCCATCCTGCTCGGCGCAACTGCTTTCTCCATGGCATTCAGTTACACCGGTGGTGACGTACTCGTCGAGGATGCGCTTCTCGGCCTGCCAGGCAATGAAATCGGATTCCTGGCGCTGTCGATGCTGACCATCCTGCTACTCGGTTTTTTCATCGATTTTGTCGAAATTAGCTTTATCATCGTTCCAATCCTCGCACCTGCAGCAGAAGCTCTCGGTATCGCGCCCCTTTGGTTTGCCATCCTCATCGCCATGAACCTGCAAAGCTCGTTCCTGACACCGCCCTTCGGTTTCAGCCTCTTCTATCTCAAGGGGGTTGCACCACCAGGCGTCACAACCACGGATATCTACCGTGGCGTGATACCTTTCATATTGATCCAGGTGACTGTACTCGTTTCAATCCTGATTTTTCCGGGCTTGTACGGACTTACCTGAAGTGGCCATAAAACATTCACAGGTTGACCTCGATCGGTTGTTGAGCGTAGTCTTCACACCGTGAGAGAATATTAGAAAGCCTGTAACTGGAGTTAGAAATGCAGAGTGAAGAAGCACGCCACCACATGATTGAATGCCAGATCCGCCCATGGAATGTCGTGAGCGACGACGTGCTCACCCTGTTGCAGCAGATTCCTCGTGAGTTTTTTGTACCCACTGAATACAAAGAGCTCTCTTTCGCTGACATAGAGATTCCCCTCGGCCATGGCGAGTGCATGATGGCGCCCAAGATCGAAGCACACGTGTTGCAGTGTCTCGATATCCATCCTGGTGAAAGGGTTCTGGAGGTCGGTACCGGCAGCGGCTACCTTACCGCCTGCCTTGCCTGGCTGAGTGGTGATGTCACCAGCATTGAGCAGCACGCCGATCTCGCCGAGTCAGCTGCAGAAAAGCTGGCAGCTCTCGATTTTGAAGCAAAAATCACTACCGGCGATGCATTTGACCTGGATGAAATAGAGATTTTTGATGTTATCGTCGTCACCGGCAGCCTGCCGCAAAGAACCGATTTCTTTGAACAGCACCTTGCCGATGGTGGACGCCTGTTCCAGGTAGTCGGCAGCGGCGCCTCAGCAACAGCTGAACTGGTCACTGCTGTCGGAGATAACTCTTTCAAGCGCAAGGTTATTCTCGAAACAGCTCTCAAACCACTGACAAATGCACCTGAGACCAGTGGATTCAGCTTCTGATGGAAGAGAAAAAGAGCCACAAGGCTCCAAACCTGCTTCAGCAACTCGCCAGTGTTGCTGCTGCCGCCTTCGGTGTACAGGGCTCGGAGGCACGTGAGAGAGACTTTGCACATGGCAAGACATCCAACTTCATCATTCTCGGTGTCATCTTCACAGTGGTTTTCATTCTCGCCATATGGGGCATCGTCAAACTGGTGACTTCCCTGGCAGGAGTGAATTAAGGGCGCCTGCCCGGCTCAATTCAGACAGAGATAGCCTCCTCCGCCCTCTCCACATTTTTCTGCATTACCCCTTCCACTTCAGCCAACAGGCTCGCCTCGTCATGTTTGAAGCTCTGCTTGTCAATCCGCAATGGCTCCCCAATTCTAATAATCACTCGACTGAAAGGCTTGGGGATGCGCTGCTTGTCCCATGAGGTCAGGGTCCAGTAACGATTGGAAACAACATGGTATGGAAGAATCGGGCATTGCGATACGGCACTGATAAAAAGCATGCCGGGCTTCACTTTGCGTGCCGGACCACGCGGACCATCCGGTGTCATCCCGGCGCTGGAGCCCGACTTCAATGCCTGAATCACCGCCCTGGCTGCTTTCATGCCGCCGCGCGAGGATGAACCACGAACCGGGAGATTGCCCATACGTGCCATGACGCGGGCGCTGAACTCGCCATCCTTGCTGTCACTCGACATCATGACGAGGCCTTGATTGCGCTCAGCCCACTGGCTGACCACGACGTTCTCGTGCCAGGTGGAATATATCCAGCCCTCTGCATTGGATTTCAGCTTCTCAACATGCTCACGGCCGATATATTCGACACGGTAAGTCGCCATCAGCAACATTACGATCCACTTGTAAAGCATGGGATACAACCAGAATTTGAAATCCTGCATCACGCGCGCATCTCCAGCAGATGCTCAATCGCCTGCCGGGTACACTCAAGTGCCCCCTGGTTTGATTCGACGACTTCCTGGCCATGCTGACCAATCTCCTCGCGCTGTACCGGATCGCCCAGTAGTGACATCACCACCTCGGCGAGATCCTCCTCACTGGTCTGCAGGGCTGCACCGGCTTCGAGCATCATCCTGCTGATCTCGAGAAAGTTCTGCATATGCGGGCCAAATACCACGGCAACACCCAGTGCTGCAGGCTCGAGTATATTGTGCCCACCGATTGGTGCGATGCTGCCGCCCACAAAGGCGACATCTGCAGCGCCATAAAATATCGGTAGCTCACCCATCACGTCTCCGAGATAGACAGATACATCTGTTAGCGGCAGTTGTTCATCCGTTCTCCGCACGCAGGTAAATCCGCTTGACTCGATCAAACCGGCCACCGTGTCGAAACGCTCCGGGTGACGAGGCACGATAATCAACAAGGCATCAGGATAACGCTCAAGCACCCGACTGTGAGCATCGAGCACAACCGTCTCCTCATTCTCATGGGTACTCGCGGCTATCCACACAGGCCTGTCCGCACCCAGACCGGCACGCAGTAACTCACCCTGCTCACGCACACTCTGCGGCACTTTGACCTCGAACTTGATACTGCCGCAGACATGCATCACCTCTTGACGCACACCTGAGTCGACCAGGCGTTGAGCATCTGCACCTGCTTGAGCAATGACAAGATCAAAACAGCGAAATGCAGCTGCCGTGATAAAGGAAAACTTGTGGTATCCCTGTGCCGATTTTTCCGACAGGCGTGCATTCGCGAGAGCGACCGGAATGCTGTTTTGACGGCAATAGTGCAACATGTTGGGCCACACTTCGGTCTCCATGATGATGACTGCAACCGGTTTCAGGGCCTCGAAATAGCGCTGCATGATTGCCGGTGAATCATAGGGAAAATAGAGATGACGAATACGTTCGCCGTAGAGCTGGGTAACCCGCTGCCCACCGGTTGGTGTTGTTGTTGTCATCACCACGGGCATGCCTGGATACTCCTCCATGAGCCACTGCACCATGGGCTGTGTTGCCTGTGACTCGCCCACCGAGACCGCGTGAATCCACAAGCAGCCTTGCGGCACATCGTTCGGCAGGTAGCCGAAACGCTCACCAACGCGCTCCCTATATGCCGGATTTCTGCGCCCGCGCCACCACAGGCGCAGCAGGATGGCAGGCATCAACAGATACATCAGTAGTGTATAGATGTGTCGCACAACAATGATAAGGCGATTGGCCAGACATGTATTTCGAATGAATTGAATGTTACCACGCTCAACTGGTGAGCTTTCTGTAGATATCCGATATTTTCAGTGGCAGATCAGCAACATCATCCAGCATCGTGTAACTTGCCGGACCGTACAGTTGCGGCAGCTATGCCTTACCTTCAGTATCAATCGTGATTCGGTTCTGTTAGCATTTCATGGATTACAGACTCAATAAATAACGGCTATGACAGCGTTATCATAATGGGTTGCCAGAAAGGCGATGACTACCAGTGTCACTTTGTTCGTGGCTCAACCATGACTGTAGAGTGTATGAGCAAGTTTGGCGGCACCCTTGAGCAGATCAATCTCGAATCTGAATGTGTTGTTCTCCACGAGGTTGCCATCACCGACATCAAGCGTGCACCTGCACTGATCAAGGGTATGGAAGAGATGCAAGCGTGTCTTTGATCTCGTGATGTAAAACGGGACATCCAAGTCGCCCTTTTACACTCGATCTTCGACAGCCTTTATTGCCCCGGACGCCCTGCG
>NZ_MPRK01000112.1 GCF_002021095.1 Solemya elarraichensis gill symbiont
TCCATGCGGTGGAAATCAGTTGTGCCAGCAGAAGATATTCGACTGATTCAACCGAATCAGCCTCTATGCCGATCAGGGATAGCAAGCTGCTGACGGTTGTTGAGAGATAGGAGGTGAAGGCATCAGAATCTTCCAGGATGTTCTCCGGCGGAGCCTCAAGAGAACTTAGAACATTGACGCTGATACCGGCACTGCTGCCCGGGGTGTAGATGGTCTTTTCGACGTTAGAGAACTTTTCAACACGGGCGCTATCCTGGTGATGCCCTTCAATGCCCTCTTTCCACATTGCGGAAATCTTCCTCGCGTAGGCCGGTGTCTGCTTGTTCTTTGATCAGGCTTCATCCCTGACCCATGGTTCAAATGATGTGGAATCGAAGGTGGGATCAGTCAGAAGCAGGTTGCCCATATCACCCTTGGGATCGATAACGATTGACGGGATGTTGTCAATCGCAGCCTCTTCAATCAGGCCGATGCCAAGCCCTGTTTTACCACTGCCCGTCATGCCGATAATGGCTGCGTGGGTGGTGAAGTTTTTGTTCTTGAGTAGTGTTAGATCATCTGTCGGGCTTTGGGTTGCCTTGTCTACATCATGACCGATATAAAAAAGACCCAGCTTTTCGTATAGTTCTTGCATCTTTGTACAGGCTCCTGATCAGAGAATTCATATAATCTTAACCGAAATTTCATTGCTTTTATCCCTGATATTAATTTCATCAGGCTGGTTGTTTATACATAAAGTCTTGACCCTTGTTCACGTTGTTGGCCTGTGAATGCTGTGCTATATGTTTTGTAAGGGAAACGGTAATAGGGATCATTATTGTCTGGATGAATATTCAACTACAGGGATGCCGACAGGAAGAGGGGTGTCGATCAATGCTGGAAACCGGCGCTGATCGCTTCGCTTTTATGTCTGTAAAACTTCCTTCCATTCTTTTGCCTTTTTTCCAGTTCTACAGATTTCACAATAACAGGCCACATAAGAGCCTTGGTAGTTTGCCCCAACAATCAGGTTGAATGCATAGGCTAACGCAGTTGTGTGATTTGACCAGTATTGGAGGAGGGCAGTGCAGGATAGTCACGTAAGAAGTCTTTATTTACATGGAGAAAAAAATGAATAATCAATGGAAAATATCTGATGTTGCCAAATCCGTGCTGATGCTGTCTGTTGCGGCTTTTCCCGCGATTAGCGTGTCAGATAACCTGGTTGAAAATGGTTCATTCGAAGTCCCGGCTGAAGCACAGGGGGATTACCCGGGTGGCAGCAATATGGCAGTCGCCTTCTTGAAGAGGGGGATCTGCCTAGCGGCGCTGCTGATGGGGAGATAGTTGTTGATCTGAAAAAGACAGATGCTTCATTACAGCAACAGTTGAGGCTCCCGCATAGCGGTCGTTACGAGATGCGCGTGCGGCACATGTTATTGAGAGAAGATGGCTCCAATAAAGTTGCCAAGGTAAGGATGCTGTGGAATCAGAACTGGCTGTCTGAATTCAAGGCGAGTAACGACAACTGGCGTAGCCGGCGATTCGATCTTGTTGCTTCAGCGGGTGATGGGGAGCTGTTAATCGAACGCTTCAAGGATGATTGGGCGGCTTCACGCCTGATTGATGATATCCGGCTTTATCCAACTTGCAGGGTCACGCCCAACCGGGTTAGAAATGGTTCGTTTGAAGGCAATGGTCGTATTGTAGTGAATCACAAATTGACGCCATGGCGTACTGAGTATGGAGTTGTAAACAAGTTCTTGGACAGTATTGAAGGGATTAACGTGGCCGAAGGGGGTAATGCTGCACGCCTGAAAACATCACAAGGCAGGGTCTATTTTTATCAGGCGGTAAAGACGACTCCAGGCAAACTCTACGAGATTTCTCTGGACCTGATGGCTGTCGGTAAAAAACAGGCAAACACTAGTGTCGAGCTCTGGTGGGGGCCACAGTTTATTGCTGAGCTGGATGCCAACCACCATGATTGGAGCAGTTACACCTTTGTCGCAAATACAGACAGGATGCGGACTCGCTTTCGCCTGCTGCACCAGGGTGGCGGGGAGGTTGATGTGCTGGCCGATGACGTCCGCGTCTATGCTGTTGAGGGCACTGTTTCGATAGAACCCTTCACAGCAGTTGTGACCCCTGGAAGAGAATTTCAATATACTCCGGCCTACACATCAGACGCTGCTGTAGTGACTCAATGGTCATTAAAAGATGCCCCTGACGGTATGGAAATCGATGCACGAACAGGTACTATCTCCTGGACGCCTGATACTGCGGAAGATACAAGTTTTACACTTGTTGCTGATGCGCCAGACTGTGCGGCACATGATGAACAGTTGATTCAGCTTGAGGGCAATCATAACCCTCAGTTTACATCAGAGCCTGTTTTGACTGCAGTGACGGGCACGCCCTACGTTTATATCTTGACAGCGACAGATGCCGATGATGATGCCTTGATCTATGACCTTGAATTATCCCCTTCCGGTATGGTGCTTGATATTGATGAGGGTCTGCTCTACTGGCATGGGCCAAAGATCGGCCATCACAATGTGATTGTGACTGTTGTCGATGGTCTGGGTGGTGTTGCTAACCAGGAGTTTGTCGTCACTGTAGCTGAGCCTTGATGCGGTATAGACGTTGGAATCGCTAAACGACAACAGCCGGCATTAAGCCGGCTGTTGAAGAAGTGCTATCCCTGTACAATTTTAGTTGCTGCTCTTCCGGAGCTTATACGACATCCTTGTCGTGCAACCTGTGATCAGGAATTCCATTCCCGATATTAGAATATGGTGCCATCCTGGCTCCTGATATCAATTCCGATTTAACGCTTCCATGTGTATTGAAAGATGGTGGTCTTTCTTCCTGTTCGGCGTGTCTTCCTGACACTCCATTTGATATCTTGAAGTTAAGTATAAGGCTGAGGATTTTTTACGCTAGTCGGAAAATTCTGAAAGTTTTGTAAGTAAATTCCTACAAGCCTGTTCATCATTTTGTCAGGAAAAGCCCATCAGGCCGGGTAACCAGAGGACAACCTGGGGTAGTGCAATCAGGAGGGCAATAGTCAAAAAATCTGCTACAAAGAAGGGTGTGACACCGTGAAATACATCTTGCACCGAGCATTCGTCACGCACACCGGCCACGACGAAACAGTTTAGGCCGATCGGCGGTGTAATCAGTCACAACTCGGCCATTTTGACGACGATGATGCCGAACCAGATGGCGCAGCCGACACCTGAGACACCAAAAGCAGATTCTGCTGCAGTGACTGCATCACCGCCATTGAGTGCAATCACGGCCGGGTAGACCACAGGCAGTGTCAGCAGCAGCATGCCGATGGCATCCATGAACATGCCGAGAAGTGCATAAGCACACAGGATCAGGATCAGGGTGATCATCGGGCTCTGCTCAAGACTGGTAATCCAATCGGAGAAGGCACTGGGCAGATCGGCAAAGCCGAGAAAACGGACGTAGAGAAGTACTCCCCAGATAATCGTGAAGATCATCACCGTGAGCTTGGCTGTCTCTAATAGTGCACTCTTGAGTTCACCACCCGTCATGCCTTTCCAGAGTGCCATACACAGGATGACGAAGGCGCCGAGTGACCCAGCCTCGGTGGGTGTGCCGACACCGCCATAGATGCAAACCACGATAATGCCGACGACAAAAAAGATAGGCAGTGTATTCGGCAGGGATTCAAAGCGTTGTTTCCAGCTGTAGCCTGTAACCGGCGGGCCAAAGTCTTTTTTTTCCTTCGCCAGGAAAACGACCAGTCCGCCATAGATCAGGGCAGAGACCATTCCAGGCAGAAAACCGGCCATGAGCAGTGCACCGACATCCTGCTCAACGATGATGGCGTAAATGACCAGTATCGCCGAGGGTGGAATCAGGGAGGCGAGGGTGCCACTGGCAGCGACCACGCCTGCAGCAAAGCGCTTGTCATAACCCAGTTGTAGCATTTCCGGAATGGCGATGCGCGCAAATACTGCAGAAGTCGCAACAGATGCACCGGATACAGCAGCGAAACCTGCCGCCGAAAAAACCGTTGCAACGCCCATGCCGCCCGGCAGCCAGCCAACCCAGCGTTTTGCAGCTTCGAACAGCGCACGTGTCAGGCCGGCATGATAGGCAAGAAAGCCTATCAGGATAAACGTGGGTATCAGGGAGAGAGCGAGTGTAGAGACTTTTGAGTGTGGAATCGTGCCAGCCATTTTCATCGCGACAATGACGCCTCTCTCAAACCCCATCTTGGCCGAGAAGATCCATACGAGTCCGATGAAACCTGCGATAGCGGCAGCAAAGGCAACGCGCATACCGATAATGACAAAAAACAGCATGAAACCGGTGACCCACAGGCCGATGCTGACAGAGTCCATCTGTCCCATCGCCTCAAACAGGGCCATCAGTTGTGTTCTCCGTCACCCTTGCTTTCATTGCCCATCACTGAATCGGCCTCTGCTGCTGCGACAGAGGCGGCATCCTCAATTAGTGGTACCGCAACCGGCTGGTCAGTTCGTTGTCTGATAGCGCGAATGTAGCCCCAGCATTGCAGTACCAGGCGTATTGCGAGAATCGTCAGCGCAAAGGGTACAACCAGTTTGGCAGGCCAGGTCGGCAGGTTGATGCCGAGAGATGAGTCACCGATATTGTATGCACGATAGAAGTGCAGGTATGAGCCGTAGATGAGTACCAGGGTCACCAGCAGCATCAGAAAAGCGGATAACAACTCAACCGCCCACAGACGCCGTCCATGTAAATGCGAAACAAGGATGTCCATGCGGATATGGCCGCCCTGGCGTTGTGTATAGGCGATACCCAGAAAGGCAAAGAAGGCCATGGATTGCTCTACCCAGTCGACATAACCGCTGATTGGCAGAGAGAAAATCCAGCGCCCCAATATATTGGTAGTGGCGATAAATACCAGTAGAAGAATGACAATGCCGCCAAGCAGTGTCAACAGGGACTCCAGCCTGAATAGCAGTTGGTCGCTGCGGCTCAGGCGGGAGTTATCTGTCAGTACACTGTTGGCGCCTATGCCTTATTTGGCTTCCCCGGTTTTCATGGCAAGTTTGCTGTCATCTTCAGCGAAGAGCGCAGCTGTGAAATCAAACAGTGCTTGTGAGTCGAACTTATCCACATTATTTGTGATCCAGTCACTGCGAACAGATTCGGCAAGCTCATTGAGTTTGGCTGTTTGTTCAGGGCTAAAGGTGACCTTGTTCAAACCCTCTTCGGTAACAGCGTTCTCGTAAGCGCCGGTTGTGTTGTTGTCGTAGTTGTCGACATAAAAAGCGATTGCCTCGTCAACAGAGCCTAGCAGTGCTTCCTTGTTGGTGCTGCTCAATGCATTCAGTGCATCGGTATGAACGACAACAGGGCAGTTGGCAGAACCGAGGTTGAGGTTCGTGGTGGCCCACTTGCCGACCTTGTAGGTTTTTGTCGCCAGGTGAGCATGCGGTGCAAATGAAGCTGCATCGATAACACCTGAGTCCATTGATTGGCGTACTTCAGAGAATGGGACACCTGTCTTCACAGCGCCCAGCTTGCTGAGTACACCCATGATGCCGCCCGGGCCACGGACTCGCAGTCCGTTGAAGTCATCCAGTGTGCTAAGTGCATCAGTTTTACTGACAATATTGTATTGCGGCAGAGGCGTTGGCATCAGCAGGGTTGCATTCCAGCGTGCCAGGTCTTTGGCAACAACCGGGTGTTCGTGCACTTTCTGCTAGATCTCTGCAATACGTGCAAGCGAAACATTCTTTGAGAAAGGCAGCTCGGTGACGGTTATCGTCGGATTCTTGTCCTTATGATAGAAGGAGCAGAACTGGGCCATTTCAAATGCGCCAATAGAGATGCCGTCAAGATTCTCTTTCGATTTTGACAGGCCGCCATCGCTGCGCGCCAAGGAGAGAGAATCGAAGGCGCGTAGTCCCCGGTAGCCACTAGGCGAGACTGTTTTTCTGACGTGCGCCAGCGCCAAAGGAAAAAT
>NZ_MPRK01000113.1 GCF_002021095.1 Solemya elarraichensis gill symbiont
AACGGTTGTCCCAGTTGTTGTAGCCACGACCGTAGTAAGAGTTGTCAGCATCGCCTTCCCAATCGGTATCAGCATCAGCATCGAAGTTCATGTTGAAGCTGCCACGGCCTTTGCCACGACCACGACCAGAACCACGACCGTCTCCGTAACCATAACCGTCGTTGTTCCAACGGTTGTCGTTGTAGTAGCTGCTGTCGTTGTCATCACCAAAGAAAGGCATGTCCCATTCTGCTACTGCAGCTGAAGAAGCACCCATGATCGCTGCGATTGCAGCTGCTGTAATAATCTTTTTCATTTCAATCTCCAAGAGAGTTTTCATGTTTCAATCGTTTCGTGATCCGGAAGTATCGCGCGCCGTCTCAGTGACAATAAGAATATAAGTAATTACTTAAATTATCTAATTCGCAATGCTTATACTAACTATTAATAGTTTTTATTATTAACCAAGGTGGAACTTCAACCTCTCTCAGGAGGGAGCTCTGACTGTTTCTGGAAGAAGGCATCGAAAAGCAGAAATCCGACACCCAGGACGATAGCACTGTCAGCCACGTTGAATGCGGGCCAACTCCAGTGATCATAATAGAAGAGTAGAAAATCGATAACCTGGCCATAGAGCACACGATCAATCAGGTTGCCGATAGCACCCCCGAGCACAAGGCTCACACCCACAGCAACAACACGCTCATGTGGTTGCATACGCCTGAGCCATACGACCAGCCCGATGGATATCACTACCGACAGCACCACGAAAAACCAGCGCTGCCAGCCACCCGCATCGGCAAGAAAACTGAATGCAGCTCCCTTGTTATATACGAGCGTCAGGTTGAAGAAGCCGTCAATTACAGGCAACTGCTCCCTGAATTCGAAACTCGCCTCGACCCAAAGTTTTGTCGCCAAATCGATGACAACAACCAGCAGAGACAGCCACAGCCAGCGCAGCATCAGGCAAATACTCTCTCTTCACCCTCACCGCTAACATTGGTCACGCACCTGCCGCAAAGCTCGGGATGATCGGCATTAGCACCAACATCCTCGCTGTGGTGCCAGCAACGATCGCACTTGGCAGCAGCAGACGGTGTCACTGTCACCCGCAATCCACTCAGCTCAGTGTCAACACCCGTGTCTGCATCGCCAGTGACAACGGATGCTTTCGAGGTAATGAGCACAAAGTGCAACTCATCGCCAAGAGCAGCCAGGGCATCATGCAGTTCACCTTCACAACTGAGAACCACCTCGGCATCCAGCGATGAACCGATGGCTCCGTCCTTGCGTGCCTGTTCGAGCAGTTTGCCGGTAGCAGAACGTGCACGAATGATCTGCTGCCACTGTTCTGTGCTAACCACATCAGTGTCATTCAGATTGAACAGCCCCTCATACCAGGTTTCGAGAAAAACGGAGTCGCTGCGCTCACCCGGTAGGTGCTGCCAGATCTCTTCAGAGGTAAAGCTGAGGATTGGCGAAAGCCAGCGAACCAGCGCTTCGGCAATGTGATACATGGCGGTTTGTGCTGAACGCCGTGCATGACTATCTGCCTGGCAGGTGTACTGCCGGTCCTTGGTGACATCCAGGTAGAAGCCCCCCATGTCCGTGACACAGAAGTTATGAATCTTCTGGAAAATCAGGTGAAAACTGTAGTCACGGTAAGCTTCGATGATCTCGTCCTGCAACTGCGCAGCACGCGCGACCGCCCAGCGATCGAGTGCAACCATGCTGTCGGCCGGCACTATGTTGGCTGATGGATCAAAACCATCGAGGTTCGACAGCAGGTAGCGCGATGTGTTGCGGATGCGTCGATAGGCATCGGCAGTGCGCTTGAGAATCTCTTCGGAGACGTTCATCTCACCGCGATAATCGGTTGCTGCCACCCACAAACGAATGATGTCCGCACCCAGGTTCTTCATCACTTTCTGCGGCTGCAGCACGTTACCCTCGGACTTGGACATTTTGCGGCCGTTGGCATCGACGGTAAATCCGTGGGTAAGCACACTCTTGTAAGGTGCATGCCCATACATGGCAGTCGATGTCATCAGGGATGACTGGAACCAGCCACGGTGCTGATCGGAGCCCTCGAGGTAGAGGTCTGCAGGCGCATGCAGGTCATCACGCAGATTCAGGACTGCGGCATGGGTTACACCCGAATCGAACCACACATCCAGCGTATCAGTCACCTTGTCATAGTCAGCTGCATCTTCACCGAGGAATGCCTCAACATCGAGAGAGAACCACGCCTCGATCCCCTGCTGCTCGACCTCTGCCGCAACACGTTCGATGAGTTCGGCTGTATTCGGGTGCAATTCGCCAGTCTGACGGTGAATAAACAGTGTGATCGGAACGCCCCACGTACGCTGGCGCGAGATACACCAGTCAGGACGTCCCTCGACCATGCCCTCGATACGTGCCTGGCCCCATGCAGGCATCCAGTGCACCTTTTTGATCTCTTCCAGTGCGGCCTTGCGCAAGCGATTCTGCTCCATGCTGATAAACCACTGTGGAGTAGCACGGAAAATAATCGGTGTCTTGTGACGCCAGCAGTGCGGATAGCTGTGCATCAGCGCCTCTTCACGCAGCAGTGCGCCGCGTTCGCGCAGCACGTCGATGACGTGAGCATTGGCCTTCATCACGTGTTCGCCGGCAAACAGTTCTGTGCCTTCAACAAACACACCATGACTGTCGACGGGATTATCGACCGGCAGGTCGTAATACTGTCCGGCAACGAAATCCTCGACACCATGGCCAGGTGCTGTATGCACGGCACCGGTACCAGTCTCGAGCGTGACATGTTCACCGAGAATAATCGGCACCTGTCGATCATAGAATGGATGCTGCAGCATCAGGTTTTCGAATTCGCCGCCCTTTCCATAGGCGAGTACATGGCAGCGCTCGATATTCCAGCGGTCCATGGTCTCCTTCAGCATGCCCTCGGCAACCATCAGGCGCTCTTTGCCCGCATCGCTCTCAACCTGAACGATGGCGTACTCAAGCGCGGGATTGAAGGCAACACCCTGGTTGGCGGGCAATGTCCACGGCGTGGTGGTCCAGATCACAACCGACATCGGGCCTTCGCCATGGCGATCAGGCACCGAGTGACAGCGTGTGAAACATGCTTCCTCGTCAATCACATTGAATCGCACATCGATTGCGTGTGACTGCTTGTCCTTGTATTCGACCTCGGCCTCGGCAAGTGCAGAACCACAATCGGTACACCAGTGCACCGGCTTGGCTCCCTCGTGCAGATGGCCGTTGTCTACAATGTGCCCCAGCGAACGGATGATCTCCGCCTCGACCTGGTACTGCATCGTCAGGTAAGGATTGTCCCAGTCGCCAAAGACGCCAAGACGCTTGAAATCTTCGCGCTGGCCATCGACCTGCTTGGTTGCATAAGTACGACACGCCTTGCGGAACTCGGCCGCGGTGACCTTTTTGCCCGGCTTGCCAACTTTCTTTTCGACCTGAAGTTCGATTGGCAGGCCATGACAGTCCCAGCCGGGTACGTATGGCGCATCATAGCCATCCAGGGTACGTGACTTGACGATAATATCTTTCAGTACCTTGTTGACCGCATGGCCGATGTGAATCTCGCCATTCGCGTAGGGAGGTCCATCGTGCAGAATGAATGTCGGGCGCCCCTTGCAGGCCTCGCGAATCTTTTCATAGAGACCTGTCTGCTCCCAATGGTGCAGCAGCGTGGGTTCACGTTGCGCCAGGTTGCCCTTCATCGGAAAGGCTGTTTTTGGCAAATTCAGGGTCTCTTTGTAGTTACTCACAATAGTTCTCAGGTCTGTATCAATTTTTTAAACGGTTCAACTCTTCTCCAGCGCTTCCTGCGCATGAATGACGTCTCTATTTATCTGCTTTTTCAAATCTTCAAACGAGTCAAATTTTATCTCGTTGCGCAGGTGTGCAACAAATTCCACCTCGATATGTATCCCGTAAACTTCCCTGTCGAAGTTAAACAGGTGCACTTCCAGGATGACTTCTTTGCCATCATCGACAGTCGGTCGCCTGCCGATATTTGCAACACCCTCGATCGGCTTGTCCCCAAGCCCGTTCACGCGTACCGCGTAGACACCGTGCAACGGCGTCTTGCGTCGGTGTGCCGGGATATTCAGCGTCGGAAAACCGATCGTACGTCCACGCTTGTCACCATGCGAGACTCGCCCGCAGATTGAATAGGGCCGGCCAAGCAGTGCTGTGGCAGTCTCAAGATCATCATCCGCGAGACACTGGCGTATACGCGTGGAGCTGACTCGCTCGCCATCAATCATGTGCGTATCCATATCGTCTACCGCGAAACCATGCAGCTCACCGGCATCACGCAGCATCGAGGCGTTGCCACTGCGTGCACGTCCAAAACGAAAATCATCACCCACGTAGAGGTGCTCAACGCCAAGACCACGTACCAGGATCTCGTCGATGAAGGTCTCTGCTCCCATCGAAGCAAGCCGCCGAGAGAACTCCAGCACGAGCACCGAGTCAACTCCACACGCTTGTAACACCTGCAGTTTTTCGCGTAAACGCGTCAGGCGCGCGGGCGCTTCGTCGGGACTAAAATACTCGGTTGGCTGCGGTTCGAAGGTAATCACGGTCGAATGCAGACCCAACCGGCTGCCGACATCATGCAACGAGCGGAACACTGCCTGGTGCCCACGGTGAACACCATCAAAGGTGCCAATAGTGGCGACGCAGCCATGATCTTCGGGGCGCAGATTATGAAGCCCGCGTATTAGTCGCATAGTCGAACGGATGCAGACGAAAAACGCGATTATATCAGGATTAAATGGTCAGGCTACGCCGTTTTCAGACTTCCGGGATGAAACAAACAGGTCACGGTAGTCGTACAAGGCCTTGAGAAGGGCGATGCCGATCACGGCCCCAACGAGCAAGGGAGCATGTGGATTGCCATCATCACCGGAAAGCAGCGCAATCATTGCCAGCAGAGGCACGATCAACAGGGCCAGGTGCACTCTCGGACGCAGGCCTGCCTGCCACGCAGAAACAACCCAGGTTCCAAGCACCGCGGCCATCAGGCCGGTGGCGGCACCGCCAAGCAGATCAATAGGCCAGTGAACACCAAGTGCAACCCGGCTAAGCGCAATCAGGCCCGCCAGCAGCAGAAGTGCCAGCTGCTTGTACCTGCCTGTCGTGTAGACAAACAGCACACCGCAAAAAATAAATGTCGACAATGTATGGCCGGAAGGAAAGCTGTGGCTTTTGAGTGCCGGGCCGACAAGATGCAGCAACTCCTCACCGAGTATCGCTGGCGGACGTAATGCATCGACATTGATCTTGATGCCGCGTGAAAAGAGGCCACCAATCACTGCCGTGACCATAATCGCCCAGAATATATCCGGCCTACGGCGAGCGAACAGCAGGGTCAGGACGAGCAGGATGCGCTCATCACCGAAGCGAGTGAGCCACATCCAAACGGTGTCAGACAATATCTGCTGAGTGAACTGCTGCAGAATCCCAAAAGCAGCCATGTAACCACCGCCAAACTGCAGCAAGAGCATGCCAGCGGATGCCAGGAAAAAAATAACCGCAAGCAGCAGGTAGCGATTGCGCAACTGCATCCTCTGTTTTTCCACCGTCAGCCGAGGTGCCTGCAGGAGAAAACGCCGGCTCACTTGTTACCATTCTGTGCGTCGAGCGTCTCGACCAGAGCCGCAGGTGCCTGCTTGAAAATAACACGACGGCTTCCAGCCGGTGCAGACTCGAGATAATCATCAAGCCTGTCGATACGGACGTAAGCCCACTCTCCCGGCTGCGCCGCTTCCTTCCTGATCACTTGCTCACTGTAGAGACTCACGCTTGGCTGGTAAACACGATACAGGACCAGTTTCTTTTCCTGCTCTTTTGCCAGCAGCGCTGCAGCTTTCGGACCAGCCTGCATGGTATTCAGCACGAC
>NZ_MPRK01000114.1 GCF_002021095.1 Solemya elarraichensis gill symbiont
GTAACGGCTCTCTTCAATTGCGGAGAGGTAGTCAATATCGTCAGTGACCTTGCCATCCTTGACGACCCGGTACGGAGTCTCGAGGAAACCATAATCATTGGTACGCGAGTAGACAGCGAGCGAGTTGATCAGGCCGATGTTCGGTCCTTCAGGTGTCTCGATCGGGCATACACGGCCATAGTGGGTAGGATGCACGTCGCGCACCTCAAAGCCTGCACGCTCACGTGCAAGACCGCCCGGGCCCAGTGCAGAAACACGACGCTTGTGCGTGATCTCTGACAGCGGGTTGTTCTGGTCCATAAACTGTGACAGCTGGCTTGAACCGAAGAACTCCTTGATCGCAGCCGAAACCGGCTTGGAGTTAATCATTTCCTGCGGCATCAGTCCTTCGCTTTCTGCAAGGCTGAGGCGTTCCTTGACCGCACGTTCTACACGTACAAGGCCAACGCGGAACTGGTTCTCTGCCATCTCGCCGACACTACGGATACGGCGGTTACCGAGGTGGTCGATATCATCGACCATGCCGTTGCCGTTGCGGATATCGATCAGCGTCTTGAGAACTTCGACGATATCCTCATTTGAGAGAACACCCGAACCTTCAGACTCTTCACGACCAAGACGACGGTTGAATTTCATGCGACCGACCGCTGACAGGTCATAGCGATCAGGCGAGAAAAACAAGTTGTCAAACAGGTTCTCGGCAGCGTCCTTTGTTGGCGGCTCGCCCGGACGCATCATGCGATAGATCTCGACCTGGGCAGCAAGCTTGCTGTCGGTTGGATCGATACGCAAGGTATCAGACAGGAAAGGACCGTGGTCAAGATCGTTGGTGAAGAGTGTCTTGATCTCCTTGACACCATTCTCGATCATCGCCTCGACCATCTCTTCAGTTATCTCGTCGTTGACATTGACAAGTATTTCACCGGTCTCCTTGTCGACCACGTCATGCGCGATGGTACGGCCAACCAGGTAGTTGAGCGGCACTTCCAGTTTGGTAATACCTGCCTTGTCGAGTTCATTGATGTGACGCTGGGTAATACGGCGACCAGATTCAACCAATACCTTGTTCTTGATCTTAATATCAAGATCGAGTGTTTCACCACGCAGACGCGCAGGAACCAGGTCGGCAGTCAGGCCCTTCTTCGACAGGTTAAAGGTATCTGTATCGAAGTACATGTCGATCATTTCGCTGGTTTCGTAACCGAGTGCACGCAGCAGAATAGTTGCCGGCAGCTTGCGACGACGGTCGATACGAACGAAAACACAATCCTTGGGATCAAACTCGAAATCGAGCCATGAACCACGGTATGGGATCACGCGCGCAGAGAAGAGCAGCTTGCCCGAAGAGTGGGTCTTGCCCTTGTCATGGTCGAAGAAGACACCGGGTGAACGGTGCAACTGCGAGACGATAACACGCTCGGTACCATTGATTACAAAGGTGCCGGTATCGGTCATCAGGGGCATTTCGCCCATGTAGATTTCCTGCTCGCGAACCTCTTTTACACGGTTCTTCTCTTTGCTTTCCTTGTCGTAGATGACGAGCTTGACGAGCACACGCAAGGGTGCAGCGTAGGTCGAACCACGCAGCTGACATTCGCGCACATCGAATGGCGGCTCGCCGAGACGGTAATTGACGTACTCGAGAACAGCACTTCCTGAATAACTCTCGATCGGGAAGACAGAGTTGAATGCAGCATGAAGACCTTTATCTTCACGCTCGTCGGGATTCGCATCAAACTGAAGAAAATCACGGTATGAGTCTATCTGGGTAGCCAAAAGAAATGGTACTTGCAGGATACTTTCCTGCTTGCCAAAATCTTTACGGATACGCTTCTTTTCTGTGAAACTGTACGCCATCTTTTCCGTCCCTCGGGATTTTTCGGAACACTCCCGCATTGCGGGAAACCACTGGGCTTTCGCCCGTCATATTGCCGGCGGATCACGCCGGACTATATGCCAATTCAGAAGCGGGAAAAGGCCGGTGACCTTCCGGTCACCAGCCTGTCCGCTCAAGAGTCGGCAAACTTACCGTACAAGATCTTACTTGATCTCGACGGTAGCGCCTGCTTCTTCGAGCTGCTTCTTGAGGTCTTCTGCTTCGGCCTTCTCGATGCCTTCTTTCAGCGGGGTAGGTGCACCCTCTACTGCTTCTTTGGCTTCTTTCAGACCCAGACCGGTTACGCCGCGGACTGCCTTGATAACGGCAACTTTCGCTTCGCCGAAACCAGTCAGAACTACGTCGAATTCAGTCTGCTCTTCTGCAGCAGCGCCACCTTCGGCACCAGGTGCAGCAACAGCAACTGCTGCAGCGGCAGCAGAAACACCAAACTTCTCTTCCATTGCTTCGATGAGCTCAACAACTTCCATTACGCTCATGCTGGCAATCGCTTCGAGGATATCTTCTTTACTCACAATATTTACTCCTGAAAACGCTTCAACACACTAAGGTGAATCAGCCAATTAATCGCTTAAGCCGCTTCTTTTGCGTCTTTAACCGCTGCAACGGTGCGGACCAGCTTGCCTGGGACCTCGTTCATGGTGCGTGCCAGCTTCTCAACTGGTGCTTTCATGACGGCCATCAACATGCTGATTGCTTCGTCGTAAGTCGGCATTTTTGCCAGGGTTCCAATCTCACTTGGATCAAGCATCTTTCCACTAATGGAAACCAGCCTGACTTCAAGCAAATCGTGCTCCTTGGCAAAGTCTTTAATGACGCGAGCAGCAGAACCAGGATCTTCCTGGGAGAATGCCAGCAGCAGCGGACCGGTAAGGCCTTCCTGCATACATTCAAAATCAGTACCTTCTACGGCACGGCGAGCCAGCGTATTCTTGACAACACGAAGATAGACACCATTATCACGCGCCTGTTTGCGCAATGCTGTCATCTCGTCAACGCCAAGACCACGGTACTCAGCCGCAATCGCAGAATATGCACTTCCTGCTACTTCAGCAACTTCGGCGACAATGGCTTTTTTCTGCTCAAGATTAAGAGCCACTAGTCACCTCCTGACTACGGTGGAATCAATGATTCCGTTAAACAAATTCAATCCGGCAAATGCCGGGTTGACGTTAACGTGACCGCTATCAGGCTTTCTGGTCGTAACCAGGGAATCCTGACATGGCCCCGTCTGCGCAGGGAATTAAGCAACAATCGCTTGCCGCACCTGCGGTCTTTGACGGCTTCGACCGGTAAACCGGTCTTTGCCACAAAGTTCTTTTTTCAGTGCACGAATGCACTGTAATTCAATGCTGTCAGAGGGTCAGAGAACCCTGGTCCAGCGTAAGACCCGGCCCCATGGTGGTGGAAACCGACATCTTCTTCAAATAAATACCCTTGGCAGCGCCTGGCTTGGCCTTCTTCAGGTCAACAATCAGTGCTTCAAGGTTCTGCTGCAGCGCGCTCGGCTCGAAATCAACCTTGCCGATAGAGCAGTGAATGATGCCGTTCTTGTCGGCACGGAACTGTACCTGGCCAGACTTTGCATTCTTGACCGCTTCTGCGATGTTTGGCGTTACAGTGCCAACTTTCGGGTTAGGCATCAGGCCGCGTGGACCGAGAATCTGACCCAACTGACCAACGACACGCATGGCGTCCGGTGAGGCGATCACAACGTCGAAGTCAAGGTTGCCCTTTTTAACTTCATCAGCAAGATCATCCATACCGACAATATCTGCACCAGCTTCTTTGGCTGCATCCGCATTCGGACCCTGGGTGAAAACCGCAACGCGGACATCTTTACCAGTACCGTTAGGCAGAATGCTTGATCCACGTACTACCTGGTCGGATTTACGTGCATCGATACCGAGGTTGATTGCAACATCAACACTCTCTGAAAATTTGACTGAAGAGAGCTCTTTCAGCAGGCCGAATGCTTCTTCAGCAACATAGGATTTTCCAAGCTCAATCTTCTCGTTAATCGCCTTCTGGCGCTTTGACAGCTTAGCCATTTACACACCCTCCGTGTCGAGACCCATGCTGCGCGCGCTGCCAGCAATAGTACGTACAGCTGCATCCATATCTGCAGCAGTCAGGTCAGGCATTTTCACGGTCGCAATCTCTTCGAGCTGCGCGCGATTAACCTTGCCAACCTTATTGGTGTTGGGCTCGCCGCTGCCAGACTTGATGCCTGCAGCTTTCTTCAGAAGAACTGCCGCTGGCGGCGTCTTCATGATGAAGGTGAATGAGCGATCTGCATAAACCGTGATCACTACAGGCACAGGCATGCCTTTCTCAATACCCTGGGTCTGTGCGTTGAACGCTTTACAGAACTCCATGATGTTCACACCGTGCTGACCCAGTGCAGGGCCAACAGGTGGACTTGGATTCGCTTCCTGTGCGGCAACCTGAAGCTTGATATATGCTTCGATTTTCTTAGCCATACTTTACTCCTGCGGGTAATGACGCAGTGGACTGGTTACCCCTGCTCCCCGACAATAATTAAACAACAGCCCTTAAAGGCTGATTAATGATCAGCTCTTTTCGACCTGACCGAATTCGAGATCCACCGGGGTGGATCGTCCAAAAATCATGACAGAAACACGTAAACGGCTCTTGTCGTAGTTAACTTCCTCGACAACACCGCTGAAATCGTTGAACGGACCGTCGGTAACACGTACAACTTCGCCTGCTTCGAACAACACTTTTGGACGCGGCTTGTCGACACCTTCCTGCACACGCTGCAGAATCGCATCAGCTTCCTTTTCAGTAATAGGTGCAGGACGGTCGCCCGTTCCACCGATAAAGCCCATCACCTGAGGTACATTTTTAACCAGGTGCCAGGTGTCATCCGTCAGCTCCATGTTCACCAGCACATAGCCGGGGAAGAACTTGCGCTCGCTGCGTCGCTGTGAGCCACTGCGCATTTCGACTATCTCTTCTGTCGGGACGAGAATTTCACCAAAGAAATCCTGCATGCCGGAGCGCTCAATTGCATCTTCCAGCGAACGCTTTACGCGACCTTCATAGCCCGAAAAGGCATGTACGACATACCAATGCTTAGCCATATCAGCCCCCGCCAACGATTGAACGAAGGATCCAGCCCAGTATGCCGTCAACGGCCCACAGGAACAGTCCGACCAGCAATACGACAAACAGAACGATCAATGTCGTCTGAATGATTTCCTGGCGGCTCGGCCATACAACCTTGCGCACCTCGGTACGTGCTGCAGTGGCAAAGTTCCAAAGCGATTTGCCTTGTGCCGATGTCAATGCAACAGCCGTAGCCACGCCCGTGATAACCAACAAGGCAATCACGCGCAACAGGGTTGATTGCGCCTCGAACATATAAAATGCCGCGATTCCGCCAATCAGAATTGCAATAGCCGCCATCAACTTGACGGTATCCATTGCTGTAGTTTGTTGTTCTGCCTTTACGTTCATCCTGCCAACTTGAAAGTGGCAGGCCAGGAGGGACTCGAACCCCCAACCTGCGGTTTTGGAGACCGCTGCTCTACCAATTGAGCCACTGGCCTGTAATTACCCTGATCCCAGGGAATACAAACAATTTTTCATCCATGAAGCACCGCTTTTGGCGATGCACTTTTCCCTTCTTGCGAAACGACGAAAGAGGAGGCGCACTGCGCCCACCTCTTTCGCATCTACAAGTATGTATCGATTACTCGATAATCTTTGCTACAACACCGGCGCCAACAGTACGGCCACCTTCGCGAATCGCGAAACGCAGGCCTTCTTCCATTGCGATCGGTGCAATCAGCTTCACGGTCATCTTGACGTTATCGCCAGGCATAACCATCTCTACGCCTTCCGGTAGGTCACATGCGCCAGTTACGTCCGTGGTACGGAAGTAGAACTGTGGGCGGTACCCGTTGAAGAATGGCGTGTGACGGCCACCTTC
>NZ_MPRK01000115.1 GCF_002021095.1 Solemya elarraichensis gill symbiont
AGAGCTGACACCCAAGTCGATAACGGGTTTCCTCGTCGGCCTCAAGAGCAAAATCGCTACCTTCCGGGTACAACGGGAAGTCAATAACTACCGCAAGGAACCCCTGCTTGCTATCTTACCGGGTGTCGCACTCCAGCAGCTCTGGGACCTCATGAGCGTCGCAGAGAATGCGCTTTTTGTAGTCACCATCCTGGTCGTTTCGATTGGCCTGATCGGCATGCTGACCGTAATGCTCGCCGGCCTGAATGAACGCCGTCGCGAAATGGCAATCCTTCGTTCAGTAGGCGCCCGCCCGGGGCACATCCTTCTGCTGATAACCGGGGAGAGTTTTCTGCTCAGTCTGATCGGGATCGCATTGGGCCTGCTTCTGCTCTATACCAGCCTGGCTCTTGCCCAACCGATCATGGAGAGCCAATATGGCCTCCACTTGAAGATCAGCCTTCCGTCACTTCGGGAGTACTTGATTCTGGGCCTGGTTGGAACTTCCGGCCTGATCATTGGCCTAATACCTGGTTATCGTGCCTATCGTTACTCCCTGGCCGATGGCATGAACATACGTTTATAGAGGTCCGTTTGATGAAACCATGGTTTGTTGCACTACTATTAATATCCACCAGTTTTTTCCTTCACCCCGCCAATGCTGAACAGGCAGAGGAGCTGGAGTGGGACGCCATGATTCCCGAGGATTTTCAACCTGAAAAAATTATGGAACAGTTTGGTGATATCAACGAGCTGGATGACGATGACCCCAGGGCCCAAAAAGTGCTTGAAGAACTGGAGGCAGCATGGGATGCAGCCCCGGTGGTGGAGAGCCTGGATGGAAAACGGGTCAGGCTCCCGGGCTTCGTGGTGCCACTCGAAGGGGACGGTGAGAAACTCAGCGAGTTTCTGTTGGTACCATATTATGGTGCCTGCATCCATGTGCCCCCTCCCCCGGCCAACCAGACAGTCTATGTAAAAGTACCCAAGGGCGATGCCAAGATACGCCAGGCTTTCGATACTGTCTGGGTGAGCGGTACGATGAGCGCAAAATCATTCGACAGTGATCTTGCAACCGCCGGTTACCAGATCCAGGCAGAAGAGGTGACACCCTACGAAGAAGAGATAATACGAGAATAATGAATACCTGCTGGCATTCAGCCACCTGTGTAATCATCATTTTCGCAAGTCTGGTTACGCAGACGCAGGCCAACGCCGATTCATGCCATCTGCATGCACCAGGCGACTACGCATCCTTCAGTCAACAACCTCTTGTCATCCCCGGAGTTGGCAATCAGGCAGAGTGTGAAGAACTAAACCTGCAGCGTTTCAGTTCAAGGGGCAGATGCCACTGTACACAAGAGACGTTCGCAACTGGAAGAGAGATGCCTTCAGACTTTTTACCACCTGTACAGCGAGAGGAGCGCTTACCCTGACAACTAATTTCCGATCATGGTTGAATATTATAAAGCAGGTATTCTTCAACAATCTTCATGCGCCGTCGATGTACCAACCAGTCGTAATCCATAAAAGGATGCCCAAACTTATCATCCCTTAGTATCACAGCCCGTTTTTGTTGCGCCTTATCGACCAATTCCTGTGACATGGCAAGTGGAATCACCCTGTCATTTCGCCCAACAATAAACAGGCAATGACTACAATCATCAGGAAGATGGTTTACGGGGTCATACTCTGGAGGACACCCATAATCGGATAAACGACTCGGTGAGGAATCTACGATAATCTGATCAAGTCGGGCGTGCTGTTCAAATCCATTCAGGAAGGCTATTCCACCGAACGACATTGCATAGATTAAATGTTTTTCATAGTCAGCCGAATTGAGCGCAGCGATGATTTCCGTATAGTCACTCACAATTGCTTTAAGTCGTCGCCTGCCTTCTGAACGGCCATAGCCACGAAAGTCATAGATATAGACATCAAATCCAGCTGATGAAAAACGTGCAAACTCACCAATAAGCCGGTCTGCCAGGATGGCATTTCCCTGCAGCACAAGCAGGTAGCCCTTTGGCGCAATCAACTCTCCTTCATTTCCTGTTGCTCTCAGTTTATAGCCACGCAATATCCTGTGATCTTTTGTCTCGAAAGAGATATCTTCAACATGATTCAATCCTGCCAGTTGATCTGCATTTGGCTTTCCAGCCAGGCTGCTCCATAGCCAAAATGTTAAGGGTTCTTTCAGGCCACAAACACTCTGCTCCAGTTTCATATAGCCATCCCCCTGCTCAGCAGAGACGGAGTATGAAAATATCGTGAATAGAGATATCAAAATCAGGAATTTATTGAACATACACAAATGAGTATAGAGGAATCTAATCATATTAGAGGCACTGCATTCGGACTTGATATGCTCAATTCATGTGGCGGTTGGATTCAACCCTTTAGCTGACGGGCGAAACAAATTCTGAGTGAAACGACCTACCATTCATCAAAGTTTTCTGCGATCCACAAGCGCAGACGCAGACCAGGACCGGAAGAGTAACCGACGTCCCTGAAACGGATTTCTCCCTGCCTGTCGATGATGAAGCTCATCGGCACACCCACCACACCCCAACGCTGGCTGATTTCTCCATCAGCATCATTGACCACGTCAAAGCTCAATCCCTCTTCCTGCAGGTGTTGACGAATCTCTGCATCGCTCCCGGATGAGAGTGCCACTGTGATCACCGGGTAATCTTCAGCAAGCGCATCGACACTGTTGTCAACAAAACCGCATACTGGGCACCAGCTTGCCCAGAAATAAACCAGCAGGTTCTCACCGCTGTAGTCGCCCAGGTTGACCATTTCTCCATCCAGCGTAATAGCGGCAATCTCCGGAGCGGCACCACTTGCCGATTCACGTGTACGCCACAGGTTGACGCCAAAAACCACTGCCATAACCAGCAATAGTTCAAGCGTAAGTAGCATCAAGGTGCGACGCCGGATTTTCATTTTCATGGAAAAGAGAGGGAGAATGGAATCAGCCAGCGTCACCGCTAGTGAAGTTACGCCGCAGATTTCTTAATACGATATCGACGTACTTCTGTGTCTCCTTGTAGGGAGGAACGGTACGACCATGTTTGAGCACAGCGTGTTCACCGGCATTGTACCCGGCCAGTGCCAGGGCGAGATCGTTATCGAAACGGTCGAGCAGTTCGCGCAGGTATTTTGCCCCACCCTCGATATTCTGCTTCGGATCACTCCTGTCAGAGACCCCAAGTCGCTTGGCAGTTTCCGGCATCAATTGCATCAAGCCAGTTGCGCCAGTACGAGATATGGCGCTGACGTTGTAGTTAGATTCAGCTTCGATAACCGCATGAATCAGTTCAGGCGGTAAGCGGTACTTTTCAGCCATGAGATTAACTATGTCGGAAAAACGTTTGTCGCTGACCTGTTTCTTGTTTTTCTCCTGGTCCGACTCATCTGCAAGCAGTTCATCTAACTCGCTATCATTGACGGGATCGGGTTTACGCCCCTCAATATCACCCCAGTTGAGATGAATGGTGTTGAGATAACGGTAGGGAGTTTCCAGTTGTTCATCCGAATAGGCCAGGGTTCCGTCCGGTGCAAGATAGACGTAGACAGTTCCGGCCAAAAGTTGGCCAACTGACAGCAATAGAATGATTATCGCCAATGCCGTTTTCTTGCCGGATTGAAGCATTCAGTGATTTCCCCTTTATTAACAATAACAGGATAGCTTTTAGTGAAAGCCTTTACCAGTGTGATTAATTGAGATTTCAGGCTGGGCGCTGCCTAAACACTTCACAAGCCTGTGGATAACTCTGTGGAAACAAACGTGTCAATGGAGGTTGTTTTCAGGCACGAATTTTCGCTTGATAGAGCAAGTCAAACAGTTGAAATTTGAATTATTCATATAATCAATTAGTTACATTAGATTGTAAAACCCTTCTGTAGCCTTTATCCGGTAAACTCAATTTTTACACGACAAAATGCAGCATGTGGAAAAGCACGATTGACCTGCCCCGCGCTACTGCAGATGAAATAAGGCTCAGCTCTCGAAAAAATCGATCTCGCCGCTCTGAATATCATACTCTGCCCCCGTGATTACCAGCTCTTCCTGTTCGGTCAATTTCTCCAGCATTGCTGAGCCATGCCGCAGTTGATTCACCGAAGCACGCACATTGGCGCGCGTTGCATGCCTGATGAGCTCCCCCTGATCTTCCCACATGGGAGTAGAAACGAGGGACTCTATTGACGGGCGAATGCGGTCCACTATCGACTGAATATTTTTTGAACGCTCGCCATGCGGACGCTGCAGTTCATCGATGGTCGCGCAAATCGCACCACAATGAGTATGTCCCATCACCACAACGAGAGGCGATTTGAACTGCTCCACGGCAAATTCCACGCTTCCAATTTGCGACGGGGCGACGATATTTCCGGCGACACGAATCACAAAGAGATCGCCCAGCCCCTGGTCGAAAACAATTTCGGCCGGTACGCGCGAGTCTGAGCACCCCAGTATGATCGCAAAAGGCTCCTGCCCGGCTACGAGCTGATCGCGTCGATCATTGTCATACAAGATGCCGTCACGTCCGGCGCCGGACACAAAGCGCCTGTTGCCCTCCTGCAATCTCTGCAATGCCTGTTGTGCTGAAATCATTAATTAATCTCTCCCCGTATCTATGCTGGATTTGTAGCATACACCTGTTGCACAGCAAAAAACCGCTGTTACTCTAACGTTTTGGATGTTTATTGACTACATACTTACGCGTTAGAATGTAAAAATCGAATACGTGCATATCCGCATACTCTCGATTGTAACAACGAATAATTATATTTTTTTGCTGAGTTTCAGATAACCGGAGTAATCATTATGAATCCTCTTGCTTCACGCGGCGGTACCGTCATTCTTGGTGTCGTCCTTTCAGTCATTTTTATTTTCCTCCTGCGCGGAGATGGCGCAGCCAACATTACTGAACTGACTGTCTGGTTCCATGTTGTAGTCGGTATTGCGTGGGTAGGCCTGCTTTACTACTTCAACGCTGTACAGATGCCCGCAGTAGCCCAGGCACTTTCAGACGGTGATCCGGGGCCCGCTGCGATCAACAAATATGTCGCACCACGCGCACTCTTCTGGTTCCGCTGGGCTGCACTGCTGACCTGGCTGTCAGGCGCAGCGGCTCTTGGCAAGATGGGAATCATGGGCCAGGCATTTACCTTTGAAGGCTTTACCTTTGCCACTGCAAGCATCAATGCCATCGGCATGGGCGCATGGCTTGGTACCATCATGCTTCTGAATGTATGGGGTCTGATCTGGCCAAACCAGAAGAAGATCCTGGGCATGAAGCAGGCGACACCTGAAGAGATCGCCAAGGCAAAGAAAATCGCCACAATGGCCTCGCGCATCAATACAGCGCTGTCGATCCCGATGCTACTCGGTATGACTGCGTATGGACACGGTTTTCCGTTCTAACTGCCTGTCATTGAGGTATCAAATCCGGCCTGGCCGGATTTAAAGCGATAACAAACCCCGGTAATTCTGCCGGGGTTTTGTTTTTTGACGGTAGCCTAAAACAAAAAATCCCCGCCCGGAGGCGAGGATTTTTCCGTATTAACTACAGTTTTAAACTGTAATCTTACTTGGCAGCTTCAGGAGCGATAGGCGCCTGAGGAGCAACTGGAGCAACTGGAGCAGCAACAGGAGCGTAACCGTAAGGAGCATAACCGTAGCCGTTACGACCGTTGTAACGGTTGTCCATGTTGTTGTAACCGCGACCGTAGTAGCTGTTGTTGGTATCGCCATCGAATTCAGAATCGGCATCAGCGTCTGCGTCCATGCTGAAGTTGAAGCTTCCGCGACCTTTGCCACGACCACGGCCACGACCTTCACCACGTCCGTCT
>NZ_MPRK01000116.1 GCF_002021095.1 Solemya elarraichensis gill symbiont
GCCTTCTTCTTGGCTACCTTTTTCTTTGCGGTCTTTTTCTTGGCAACTTTTTTCTTGGTCGCCTTCTTCTTTGCTACTTTTTTCTTAGTCGCCTTCTTCTTGGCAACTTTTTTCTTTGCTACTTTCTTTCTTGCTACTGGTTTCTTTGCTGCCGCCTTACGTGCAACAACCTTCTTCTTTGCAGCGGCCTTTTTCTTCGCTGCCTTTTTCTTCGCGGCTTTCTTTACTGCCATATCGACCCCCTCTACTTGATGCAATAAACAGTTCTTTCAAAACAAGTATAGTCACCTTGTTAGCTAATACTAGTTAGGTTATTACCTATTAATCAAGCATTTATTCAATTTGTTTTTATCTTCGAAAAATTTGTTTCTCTGTGATCACTATATCCAGCGCTATATCCCACTCCTTGTTATCAACCATTTCAAGCTGCTGTAAAGCATGCGCAATTCCAACCATGCATGGCTTTCGCCAGCTATTTATATGGCGAAATGAAAATGTGCGATCATAATAACCACCTCCCATGCCGATGCGATAACAACGATCATCAAAGCCGACAAGCGGCGCAATAACAAGATCAATCGCTCTTGTATCAACAACTGCATATTTGCGCGCAGGCTCTTCAACCTTAAATTGGTTTGGTTGCATTCGTGCATTAACAGGCCAATCACGAAACAGAAGATGCCCATGACGGAATGGATGCAACACGGGTAATACAAGATGCTTGTTCAACTGGCGCGACAGCTGAATGATCGATTCAGTTTGTAATTCGCCATCAGTATCAAGATAGATAGCAATCGTTGTTGCTTGCTGAAACCATGGATGACGTATGAGTCGTCGTGCAACTGCCTTGCCGTGTAAACGTTGTTGAACAGATGTGAGCGCATTGCGCTGTTGGCGCAATGATTGGCGAAGTTGGTTAGGTGTTTTTATTGCTGTCATAGAGAAAGAGAGAAAAGGGCGAACCCGCAAATAGCGATGTCGACATCAGTTCCTGAACCTTGCGGTTCAAGGGGGAACTTCATTGCTGCTTTAGGCTTTCCGCTCAAGACGGACATGCACACTGTCAGCAGGTCATATTCCCAGGATGTTTTTAAGGCTCATGAAAATACTTAGCCAACTGTCGCGTATCACAGAGAACGCCCCTTACAACTCATCATAATCCAATTTTTGCCGTGCGTCATGCCCGATTGGAAAAAGTTCTGTTGCGGGGTGAAATCGATATATTAGTCTAGAGTTCGAGCTGGTTACTCTCGTTGAGCGCAGCCTCGACCTTTTCACGCACACTGCGCAGGCGTGGCGTCAGGTCGCCAGATTCCTCTTGCTCGGCACCCGCCTGCAGCATCTCATGGGTAATATTCAGTGCTGCCATCACGGCAACATGTTCATTACTGATGATTCGTCCACTGGTTCGGATTTCGCGCATTTTCTGATGCAGGTACTGTGCAGATGCCATCAGCTCCTCTTCTTCATCGGGCACGCAGGCAACCATGTACTCTTCACCGAGAATGGTAACGGCGATTGGCTTGTTCTCTTTGGATCTGCTCACGTGTGCTCTTCCAGTGACTTGAGGCGCGAGATCATGGCTTCGACACGACCACGTGCCATTTCAGTCTTCTCGATCAATGCCGCGCGCTCTTTCACCATCACTTCCTGGCGATCACGCAGCATACGATTCTCAGACTTGAGATGACGACACGCATCGATTAATTCATCGACACGTGATTCCAGTGCATTAATTTCCTGTTCAGACATATACAGACCCACCCTTTGATATCAAAACTATAGTGAGCATCCGGAGCCCGGTCAATGGTTTTCCTTGCATTCTTCATAACAATACTATGTCTATTTGCTGCATAATAGCCATCTGGCGAAAGTAAACAAACCAGTGGATGGCTGGAGAGACCGTGAGCGATACCCTCGAATATCAGACAATCAACGATGTACTGGAACGTGCAGAACTCGAACTTGATGCCTCGCAAGCACATGGCCTTGTGTGCGGATTAATCTGTGGGGACTTTCCTAGTTCACTGCAGCACCTGAACCAGGAGCTGATGGGCGACATGGATGAAAACGACTCTCTTACACAGGAATGCCGACGCACACTGACGCAAATGCATGGCATCACCAAGGACTTGATGGATGATGTCGAGCTGCGCTTTCACCTGTTACTGCCTGATGATCCCGAGGAGATGCCGGCACGTGCAAAAGGCATCGTCGACTGGTGCCAGGGATTTCTATTCGGTTATGGCATCAACGCCGGTGAACAGCACCAGCACCTCTCAAATGACGCACTCGGCGCACTCGAGGATATCAGTGAATTCACACGCATGGATCTTGCCGAGCTTGAACATCTCGATGAAGAGGACCAGGAGTCGCTGCAGGATCTCGAGGAATACCTGCGCATGGCAACCCTGATGATCTACGGTGATATCGCTGCGCACCAGGAGGAGCCCGAAAACGAGGAGGAGCTCCACTGATGTCGATTCCCACCTCGGAATTCAAGCGCCGTCGCAAACAGTTAATGCGCATGATGGACAAGGATTCGATAGCCATCATCCCGACAGCGCAGACCTATATCCGTAATCGTGATGTCGAACACCCGTTTCGCCCTGATAGCGACTTTCACTACCTCACCGGCTTCTCCGAACCCGAGGCTGTCGCAGTACTGATTCCCAATAGGAAGTCTGCAGAATATATTCTCTTCTGCCGTGAAAAAGATCCCGAGCGTGAATTATGGGACGGCCTGCGTGCCGGTCTCGAAGGTGCAACAGAGATCCACGAAGCGGATGACGCCTTTCCGATCGACAGTCTCGATGAGATTCTACCGCGCATGCTGGAGCAGTGTGAGCGCGTCTATTACGCCATGGGCTGCAATCACGAACTTGATCACCGCATGTCTGAATGGATTGGGCAATTGCGTGCACGCGCCCGCACCGGCGTGCATGGCCCACTCGAATTTATCGTCCTTGATCACTACCTGCATGATATGCGTCTCTACAAGAGCCGCTCTGAACAGAAAGTCATGCGTGCAGCTGCAAAGACATCAGCTGCGGCACACATCGCCCTGATGAAGCAGTGCGAACCCGGCATGTATGAGTATCAGCTGCAGGCAGAGTTTGCCTACCAGTGCGCGCACAAAGGCGCCACATCGCAGGCTTACCCGTCAATTGTCGGCGGCGGTAACAATGCCTGCATTCTGCACTACACGGAAAACAGCGAACTGCTCGTAGACGGCGACCTGGTTCTGATCGACGCGGGCTGTGAAAACTCCTGTTACGCATCGGACATTACCCGCACCTTTCCCGTCAACGGCACATTCAGTGAACCGCAACGGCAACTCTACCAACTTGTTCTCGATGCGCAGAAAGCGGCACTGGAACAGATCAAACCCGGTAATCACTGGAATGACCCGCATGATGCAGCAGTAAAGACCATCACCCATGGACTGCACAAACTCGGGCTACTCAAGGGAAAACCGGATGCACTGCTGAAAGATTCTGCTTACACGAAATTCTACATGCACAAAACCGGACACTGGCTTGGCATGGACGTGCATGATGTCGGCGACTACAAGATCGACGGGCAGTGGCGCATGCTGGAATCCGGCATGGTTCTGACCGTCGAACCCGGCATCTATATCCCTCTCGGCAGCAAGGGCATCGCCAAAAAGTGGCAGGGTATCGGCATCCGTATCGAGGACGATGTACTGGTCACGAAGCAGGGTTATGACATATTATCGAAAGGTGCACCCAAAGAGATCGACGAGATAGAGGCCCTGATGGCCTCCTGATCACTTCTGTCATACGCCGCCGGCAAGCGCATGACGACTACAGTGAAAACGGATCAAAACGAGATGTCTGACGTAAAAGAGTTTGACCTTCTGATCGCAGGTGGCGGCCTCGCAGGCACCAGTATCGCCTGCGCCCTCGACAGTGTTGGGATCAGCACTGCCATCATCGAGTCCGTTGCCATGGACGCAAGCAGCCAGCCAAGTTTCGACGACCGCGCAATTGCCCTCTCCTGGGGCAGCAGGCGTATTTTCGAGGGTATCGGCATCTGGGATGCAATTACACCCACTGCCACACCAATTCATCACATCCATATCTCCGAAAAGGGGCGTTTTGGACAAGCCCATCTCGATGCACAGGAAGAGTCTGTCGAGGCACTTGGTTACGTTGCACTGGCACGTGATATCGGCCATGCACTCCACCAGCGCATGCTCAACAGCCAGGTTCATCGCTTCTGCCCGGCAACCCTGATCGACTTCAAAGCCGCTGATGAGAAGGTCACTGCCACGATTGAAGCCCAGGGTAAAACTGAAACTGTCACTGCCAAACTGCTGATCGCAGCCGATGGCAAGGAGTCAGGCATTCGCCAGGCACTGGGGATTGAAAGCCATGAATCTGCCTATAACCAGGCAGCTATCGTCAGTAACCTGCTGCCCGGCAAGCCGCATGGCAACATCGCCTACGAACGCTTCACCACCGAGGGACCGCTTGCGCTGCTGCCAATGACCGATAACCGCTTCGGCGTGGTATTGACGGTACCCCAGGAGCAGGTGGAAGAGTACCTTGCCCTGGATGACGCTGCATTTATCGAACAGGTCCAGAAACGCATTGGCTTTCGCTGTGGACGCTTTCGCCAAGCGGGCAAGCGCGCCTCTTATCCATTAGTACTTATGCGTACAGAGGCGATCACAGCGCAGCGTGTTGCGCTGGTCGGCAATGCCGCACATGCACTGCACCCGATATCCGGTCAGGGCTTTAATCTCGGCCTGCGCGATATCGCCGCCCTAGTTGACGTCATTACAGATGCGATCAGGCAGGATGAAGACCCGGGTAGCAAGGCCGTATTGCAGAAATACGCAGAGTGGCGCAAGCAGGATGTGCGCAGCATAACGCTCGCTACCGATGGTCTTGCACGCATTTTCAGCAACCCGCTGGTCGGTGTTGGCGCAGGTCGCAGCGCAGGCCTGGTCGCAACAGATCTGCTGCCCGGACTGCGCCATCGCATCGCAAAACACGCGATGGGAGTCCTCGGCAAGCAACCAAGACTCGGGCGAGGACTGCCCCTATGAAGAAATCATCCAAATACAATAGCCAGGTCGTCATTGTCGGCGGCGGCATGGTTGGAGCCGCATCTGCCTGCGGTCTTGCAGACCTCGGACTTGAAGTCACCCTGATTGAACACAATCGTCCCGATTTCAACTGGCCACAGGATGAGATCGACTTGCGTGTCTCCGCGATCAACAAGGCCTCCCAGCATCTGCTGGAAAATCTCGGTGCCTGGCAGTTGATTGACGACAGGGACGCGGTCGCCTATCGCGACATGCGAGTATGGGACAATCCCAGTAGCGAAATTCATTTCGACAGTGCTGATATCGGAGAGCCGGATCTCGGTCACATTCTGCAGAACCGGGTGATTCAGCGCGCCCTGTGGCAGGCGATGGAACAGAGGCCTGGCATCACGGTACTTTCACCTCGCTCCGTCAACGAATTGCAGCAGTCGCCAGAGAAAATAACCCTACTACTGGATGACGATGCATGCCTGGACAGCGAACTGCTGGTTGCTGCCGATGGTGCTCGCTCACGCATGCGCGATGAACTGGGAATCGGTTTCAGTGAATTTGATTTTCAGCAGACAGCCGTGGTCACCACGGTGCGTCTTGCACAGGGGCACGCAGAGACTGCATGGCAGCGATTCCTGCCCGAGGGCCCGCTCGCCTTCCTGCCAATATCCACCGACCAGTGCTCCATCGTCTGGTCAACCACGGCGGATATCGCCGAGAAGCTGG
>NZ_MPRK01000117.1 GCF_002021095.1 Solemya elarraichensis gill symbiont
TCCTTTGGCGCTGGCGCACGTCAGAAAAACAGTCTCGCCTAGTGGCTACCGGGGACTACGCGCCTTCGATTCTCTCTCCTTGGCGCGCAGCGATCGAGGGAATGCTGATGATGCCCACAGGCTGTCCACCATCCTTAACAGAGAGGGAATGAAAAGCGGGACCAGTGTTGTGCTTGAAAATAAAACTCTGAAACTGTGCATTTGATTTGACGCCTTCTCGCATAACGCTCACTTCATCAATTCAATCTGCTTCAATGTATGCCATTATCTGTTTGTACAATTCATCATAGTTCAGTGAGGCAACAAGAACCAGGTCACCCTCTTGCGCTCTTTCCAACACATTATTCACGGCTTCGTGTTCAGAATCATGCGCAAAAAGGGCCTGTTCAGGAATCCCGGCTTCCCTTAATCCCTGAAATAGCAGATCAGTCAGCTCGTTTTGCGTTCGTCCACGCAGATACTTTTCCATCGTATACAGGTGGAATTCGTCAAAATATTCAGCTGCCACTTGCGTCGCCAGGCTGAAATCCGTCTCTCTTCGATTTCCAGGCATCGAAAAAACAAGGATGCGTTTGTCAGCATCGATTTTCCTGACTACAGGCCCTACAGCTGAAAGACTGTAGTATGTATGACAATGGTCTATTACAAATGTGAAAGGAAAGCCATCGATAAAATTCATCCGACAAGGATTGACGGATGAATCGTTTTTAAAGGTACGAAGTGACTCGACGATGGATTCGATGTTCTGATCAAGCCCGTAGGTCACAGCAGCCGCGCACATCGCATTCTCAAGATTAAAAAGAGCTATACCGCCCAGGGAGGCAGGAATATCGGCTGCCGATAACAACGGATAACGCTTCTTGTTATCGTACAGCACCAGCCATGTCTCGCTCTCGACCTGTTCCAGACGCACTGCAGGGTGACCTGTAGCAATGTGCTCCTCTACCAGGGGGTTATCCTCAATTTTGCTGATGAAACACACACGTTCAGCACGAGAGCGTTCGGCAAGACCGGCAGTAAGGGGATCGTCCGCACCGAGAACAACCATCTTATGTGCCAATTCCACGAGCAGTCCCTTGACCTTCGCCATATCTTCCCTTGTTTCCACTCCTAGTTCGCCAAGGTGCTCCTCGGCAATATTGGTAACAGCCGTGACATCGCAGCGATCGATACCTGTACCGACCTTGAGAATACCGCCACGGGCAGTCTCGAGCACAGCTGCATCGATACGGGGATCAATCAACAGTTGCTGTGAAGCTGTTCCACCAGCCAGATCGCCCGCGCGAACCTGTTCGTCATCCACATAAACACCATCTGTGCTAGTGATGCCGACACAGGCACCTGAATGACGCAGAATATGCGCGCTCATACGCGTCGTGGTGGTTTTTCCATTACTCCCGGTGATAACAGCCACCGGTATACGCGATGGTTCTCCTGGAGGGAAAAGCATATCAAAGATGGGGGCCGCCACATCTCGCGACGCACCCTCAGCAGACGCATAGTGCATACGCAATCCGGGCGTTGGATTGATCTCGCAAATCTTGCCTCCCACATCCTTCCATGATCGTGAAATATCCGGTGTGATAAAGTCGATACCAGCAATATCCAGACCGATAACCAGGGCCGCAAGTACAGCCATCGCCTCATTGTCCGGGTGCACGATGGGGGTCACATCAATACTGGTTCCACCCCTGGAAAGATTACTTGTCCAACGCAGAAACACCTGCTTGCCTTGCGGAGGAATATCATCAAGTGTGTAACCTGCCTTAGCCAGTACAGTCTCTGCCTCGTGGTCCAGTTCAACCAGGCTGAGTGGCAATCGCTTTCCAGTACCACGGCGCGGATCACGGCTAAGAAGGTCGACCAGCTCCCTAATGCTATGGCGACCATCACCGACCACGTGTGCCGGCACGCGATGCGCTGCAGCAACCAGCTTTCCGTTGATGACAAGCAGCCGGAATTCATCTCCTTCAATGAAACGTTCCAGCAGAACCGATGGGGAGTAGCGCTTTGCCCTGTCGAATGCTGCTACCAGAGATTGCTCATCATGGATGCCGATCGTAATCCCTACCCCCATATCGCTACTGGCCGGCTTAACGACAAGAGGATATCCCAACTGCCTGGCTGCATGAGACACCGCCTCGCGGTTGGTTACAACAACCTGGTCCGTTACAGGCAGTCCAACACGGCGCAGCTCAAGGTTTGTCAGCGGTTTGTTCTGGGCTATATGAAACGCAGCCCAACTGGTAGCAGGCGTCATCTTTTTCCACATGCGCTTCTGGTATCGGCCGTGTCCGAAAATGATGGAATGAGGATGCAAAAGTTCCGTTGCAGGAATACCCCTGGCTTTAGCCGACTGATGCAGGTAGCGCGTATCAATGTTCCTGCACAGAGGCATGGCTTGCTGTAGAAAAGCCTGGAACTCATGCTGCAGAGTCGATCGAAGATTGTGTATATCGACCTCCCTTACAACCTTCAATCGCTGCAGAAGCCCAAGAGCAAAGTTGACAGTCAAGTTTGTAACCCTGCGCTCCTCGAATGAGAAGAGGAGGTCCAATCCATCACCCTCAGGGAGTCTCACTATATTTTTGTATGTAAATTTCCATCCCAGCTCAGCAGCAACCAGCTCAATCAGGGCCAGTAACAGATGAGCGCTATGCGTACTTTCAACGCCTGCCGGGTTGAGAGTTTCCAGTACTTTTTGCAACCTCGGGAAATAATTCAGGCTACGTTGCAGCAGAATGGTGGGTATTGGTGTGTCGACTATTTCACCGGGCTGATCGGCTTCTATCCGGAGGCGGCATACCGGGGTATCCGAATAAAGATTCACTCCGACAAAAAAGCGTATTTCAGAGACTTTCATTTAGATTTTATTCATCGTAAAGGTATAGCTGTAGTAATGTGATAGTCTAAAACAGTTTTTATTTTACTCATCTTTTTATTGCGGATTCATAGAGAATGAAACTACCAGCAAATGGGGCTCTATATGGCGGTAATCCACCGCAAGGCATTAGCCCGGATCCCTTGATTATCAATGCCTGTCTATCAGGAAATATCGCCAACATGGCAGGCAACCCAAATATCCCCTGTAGTGTTCAGGAGATCACTGATAATGCCGGAGCTGTCATAGAGGCAGGCGCAAGCATTCTTCATGTTCACGCCTATGAAATAGACGGAACCCCAAGCTGGCGTCCGGAAATCTTCGGTCATATTTTCGAGTCGATCCGCAGCGATCATCCTGATGTTGTACTGGTGGCAACAACCAGCGGACGTCTTTACCCCGAATTTGAAAAGCGCTCGGCAGTCCTGGAACTGGATGGAAAGTCCAAGCCTGATATGGCCTCGTTGACCCTGGCATCACTCAATTTCCCCAGGCAGGCATCGATTAACGACCCTGAAACCGTTCAAGGGCTCTGTCAGCGTATGCGCGACAGGGGCATAATACCTGAGCTGGAAGCATTTGACCTCGGCATGCTGAACTACGCATTTTATCTGCAGCGCAAGGGAATGCTGCCCTTGCACTGCTATATCAACCTGCTGCTTGGTTCACTCGGCACAGTGCCCGGGCGCACACTGGATCTTGCCAATCTTGTGCGTGAGATTCCACAGGACTGGACATGGGCAGCAGCAGGAATTGGACGTTATCAATTACCCATTAATGCTGCCGCTATCACCATGGGAGGTAACGTAAGGGTAGGACTGGAAGATAATCCGTTTTATGACTACGCCGAACGGGAATCTGCCAGTAATGAAAAGCTGATCAAACGCCTTGTCCGCATTGCCGGTGAACTCGGGCGAACAATTGCATCACCAGGAGAGACACGTCAACGACTGCACCTGGAAAATCCTGACAACTGGAGCGCGACTCAAGTTACGATCCGGAAAATGAAGCCAGGTGACATGGGGCGTGTCATGGAAATCCTGTCAGAGTGGAATATGGCGCCAATCGAAGCAGATGCGAATACCCCTGCTCCGGAACGTGATCGAATAGAGATCGACAATACATTCGTTGCCGAACTGCAGGGAAAAATTGTTGGTACCTGCGGTTACTATGTTCTCGATGAGACGCATGCAGAAACAGCAAGCCTTGCGGTTGATCCGGAATATCTTGGTGGTGGAATCGGTTTTCAACTACAGGAAGCCCGCTTACAGGAGATGCGTGAGCGAGGAATCCGTCATTTACGCACTGAATCAGACCGACCTGAAGTCATACATTGGTATATCAATAAATTTGGTTACCGGATGACAGGCACAAATCCCAAAAAACATGCTTTTGGCCATCCCGGCAGGGATTCCTGGACAATCCTTGAGCTTGACCTCGAGCAATGACAATGCAGCAATCGTTCGTGCAGAACCAGCATGGTGACAGGGATGGACTGCAACAACCCGGTCATGCCATAACTATCTCTTTTTCCGCTCCAAAAGGGAACATTGATATCGAATCGATTGATAAGTGGCTAAAAAACAGGCTAGAGATTGAAATTGATCCGGAGCCAGACCAAACAATAGAGTTGAATGACTCCGAGACAAAAATAGTCTTCTCACTTGTCTGGAGAGTTCTCCTGGTAGGACGCTATTTCCAGCAGACTGTCCGCATCCCTGTTTTTGATCCTGGAATTATTCTTGCAGTCTCACGAATGAAAGAGGATCAAAACAGATGGCAATCAAGGGTCACTGTACCCATGATTGACAACCTATCCACAAACATTATTAACAGGGCCTATAGATCAGCGACAGAGTTAATACATTGGGTATTGAATAATACCCATTCGACCGATACTCCCGACAGCTTGTACAAAACCATCCAGACAAATGTACTGAAACCTCTGCAGTCCATGGTCAAGTCAGGTATATCAACAATACCAATACTTAAAACAGCGCATCAGAACCAAATACCCTTTCGCCACCTGGAGAACGGGGTTTACCAGCTGGGCTGCGGATGTAATAAACGTTTAATTGACAGAAGTTCAGTGGATGCTGATTCCGCCATAGGATTCACATTAACACTTAACAAGCTTCAGACAGCAAGCATGATTCGTATGTCCGGGCTTCCCGCGCCAGTCCATATCATGGTTGATAGCCTGGAGAATGCCAAGCTGGCTGCAGACAGGCTCGGCTGGCCTCTCGTGATCAAACCTGCAGATAAAGAAAGAGGTGAAGGCGTCACCGTTGACATTACCAACGATAGAAAACTCGAATTTGCATATAACAGGACGTCTGCCATTTCTAAATTGATACTCGTTGAACGCGAGGCACCGGGTGTCTGTTACCGATTGCTGATCACCAATGGAACAATGCTATATGCGATACGAAGAAGCCCCAGGTCAATTGAGGGAGATGGCAGGCACAGCGTGGCCGAGCTTGTTCGCATAGAGACTCAGATCAATAACAGTAAAGCACCATGGCTTCAGGAAAAACCCTATCCCCTTGATGCCCTCGCCCTGGAATCCATGTCCCTTGCAGGGTTCACTCCCGATTCTGTACCGGAAAAAGGCGTGTGGGTGCCATTACGCAAAATCGAGTCAACAGAATGGGGCGGGCACATTGAAGATGTGACAGAACTGGTACATCCGGATAATCGGCAGATCGCTGAACAAGCAGCATCGTTATTTCAGCTATCCAATGCCGGAATAGATATCATTTCAAGTGATATCTCACGGCCATGGCATGAAAACCGAGACTGTAAATTAGTTTGTGTATCTGCTTATCATTAACCCCTACGGGAGATAAGCACGATGAACGAAAAAGAAATCCGAGCACTTGCCAACAAGA
>NZ_MPRK01000118.1 GCF_002021095.1 Solemya elarraichensis gill symbiont
GTCGAAGATCGAGTGTAAAAGGGAGACTTGGATGTCCCGTTTTACATCACGAGATCAAAGACACGCTTGTCTGACTTCTCTCATGCTTGTGTTTACAACGCAGCTTGATGCCAAGTCGCTTGCCTATAAGTACCATGCACCTGATGGATCAGTGATTCTCTCGGACTCCTTGCTTGGTCTCCCGTTTGTACTTGTAGAGCAAAATCTGCATACAAACTATGCAGATTTCAGCATGAAAGGTACTGTTGCCAAACCCATGAAAGAGTCAATCGCACTTCGCAGAGTGAATTTCCTATCAGCTGTCGATGCTGCGGTCAAAAAACATGAAATTGATGCTGCGCTGATACATGCAATCATCGAAGCTGAATCTGCTTATCAGCCAGAGGCTGTTGCACGTACTGGCGCAATTGGCCTGATGCAACTGATGCCAGGTACAGCTGCACGCTTTAACGTATCCGATTCCAACAATCCGATACAGAATGTCATGGGTGGCGCTGAATACCTGAAATACCTGCTCGGTTATTACAAGAATAATCTTAAGCTTGCTGTTGCTGCCTATAATGCCGGCGAGGGGGCTGTAGACAAGTATGGCAAAACGATCCCTCCATATCGTGAAACTCAAAAATATGTCAAACGCGTGTTCAGCCTCTATCGTCGAAACCTGACAGCAAAGTCACTTACATCGAATTCCTTAAAGATCAGTATGAACTAGGCTGGAAAATGCGCGATAATCAAATGATCTCTCATTTGATTTAAGCTGATTAGTGAAAATTCTCTACAGGCTTGGTTTCAACCTGGCTAGCAAATTGCCGGTAACCAAGCTGGACAAGCAGACCTGGCTGGTGGATTGCGCGCAAGGTGAGTTGGTAATTGAGTATTGGGTTTATGCTAACGATCTTTCTGTTCGCGGTGCATTTATTGACAGCTCGCTACTCTTCTTTAATGGAACATCGCTGTTTCTCCGGCCTATCGATCTTGATGTTGAAAGCTGCCGAGTGCATATCAGCAGACTCCAGGATGTCTGTTGCTCAAACTGGAAGATAGCGACAACTTTGCCAAAAATAGCAACAGATAGTGACGGCTATGGTGAATATCAAGCGGAATCATATGAGCGCCTGATTGATACACCATTCACAGTAGCTGACTTTGACAGTTATGAATTCAATGTCTCAGACGTGCCCCACCGAATGGTATTTTGTGGTCGTCACACTGGCGACCTTGAACGTATCGAGAGAGATTTACCGCCAATACTGGAAGAGCATATTGCACTCTTTGGCGAGTTACCGGTTGAGCAGTATCTTTTCATGACCACGGTTACCGGTAATGGTTATGGTGGCCTGGAACATGCAGATTCCACTGCGTTGATCTGTTCACGCAAGGAGTTGCCGGCCCACGGCGATGAGGCAGTCAACGAAGACTACCAGCGCTATCTCGGTCTTTGCAGCCACGAATATTTTCATCTTTGGAACGTCAAACGTATCAAGCCGGCTGTCATGCAGCAGCCTGATCTCGGACATGAGGTCTACACTCCCCAGCTGTGGTCATACGAGGGCATCACTTCCTATTATGATGAACTCGCACTGCTGCGTTCCGGCAGTATCGAAATCGTTTCCTATCTCAAGCAGATTGCAAAAGTCGTCACACGTGTCATGCGTGGTACGGGCAGGGAGGTGCAATCGATTGCCGAATCGAGTTTTGATGCATGGACCAAATTCTACAAACAGGACGAAAATGCGCCGAACGCAATCGTCAGCTATTACGCAAAAGGATCACTCGTCGCTTTTGGTCTGGATATGGAACTGCGCCTGCAGAGTGAAGACAACTGTTCGCTTGATGATGTCATGCGGCGCTTGTGGCAGGAGTACGGCAGCAAGGGACGCGGAACCGATGATGACAGCATTGAGGAGATCTGCATCTCACTTGTAGGTGAGGGAATATCAAGCTTCTTCAAATTGTATGTTCGAGGCACGGCTGAGTTGCCACTCGAACGCTGGTTTGCTGCTGTTGGAATCAGTTCGAGAATGCGTCCGAAAAGTGGTGATGGTGATGACGGCAGCGCTTCTTCATCACAACCTGATGAAGCTGCCAGTGCAAAAGTATCGCTCGATGCTGTCGTTGCTGAGCATCCGGCGGGTGTGTTGTTGAATGTGCTCTACCAGGATGGTCTTGCACAAAGGGCGGGATTCGCTGCCAAAGATCTGCTTGTCGCCGTCGACGGTTACCAGGTCAGCAAGTCGAATGTTGATGCCGTCGTCGCTGCATTGCCACTGCAACAGTCAGTAAAATTGCATGCTTTTCGCGATGGCGTCATGCTTGAACTCGATGTTGTAACCGAGCCGACACGGCAGTCAACCTGTGATCTCTGGCCAACAGCGGAAGAGCAATTGAGCGATGAAATTCGCCAGCGCCGTCAACAGTGGCAGGCATCCCTGGCGACTAACAATTACGGTTCCGGGGATGACTGATTCGATTGATCGTGCCCTGTTGCACGCGCTTTCCGGTGGGCACTTCGTTTCAGGCGAGCAGGTGGCTGAAGAGTGTGGCATCAGCCGTACGGCCGTGTGGAAGCGACTGCAGAATTTTAATAAGCGCTGGGGTTTGGATATCCATTCGGTACGTGGCAGGGGTTACCGCCTGTCGCGGGCAATTGAACTCCTCGAAGAGGAGTTGCTTGCCACTGCGCACCCGGATTCAAACGTAACGCCACAGGTTTATCTTTCACTGCCATCGACAAGCGCCAGCCTGCTCGAGCAGTTACAACAGGGTGGCCTTGATAATGGCACCAATGTTTTTGCAGAACACCAGTCGGCTGGCAGGGGACGGCGCGGACGCGAATGGGTCTCGCCATTCGCGAGTAACATCTATTGTTCCATTCACTGGCGTTTCGACTGCAGTTTTGGCGAACTGGGTGCCTTGAGTCTTGCTGTTGGAGCCATTTTGTGTCGCCTGCTTGACAGCTACGGTGTGGCTGACGTGGGGCTCAAGTGGCCAAATGATATTCTTGTAGAAAGGCGCAAGCTGGCAGGCATTCTTGTTGATCTGCACGGCTCCAGCGAAGGGCCGGTTGATGCCGTCATTGGTATCGGACTGAATTTCTCCATGCCGGGTAACGCCAATGTGCTGATTGACCAGCCGTGGACCGATCTCGAAACACTCGGTTTAGGCCAGTTGTCACGTAACCGGATTGCCAGTGACCTTGTGCGTGTACTCACTAGCGGCCTGCCTGAGTATGCACACTCGGGCTTTCATGCGTTTGTTGATGACTGGCGCCGCTTCGACGCCTTGCTGGGTACCCCCGTCACCGTTGTCATGGGAGAAAATCGCATCCAGGGTATTCATGCCGGTATCTCGACAGATGGTGCGCTTGTGCTGGAAAATAATGGAGAGAAGAAACGCTACTACTCCGGTGAGGTCAGCCTCAGGGGTGCAGAGTCGGCAGGAGAGGGGAATGCATAAGCTGCTTTTTGATATCGGCAACACGCGACTGAAATGGGCGCTTCTCAAGGATGGCATTATGCTTCAGCAGCAGGGGCTTTCGCATGATGCAGTGAACGATGATGCTATTTCCGAAATAATCGCCGAGTCGGGCTGTGAGCAGCTTTATGTTGCCAATGTCACAGGTGTGGAAATCGAACAGCGCTTGCGCTCGATAGCCAGGCAGTTAGGTATTTCCGAGCCTGTGTTTATACGTACACAGTCACAGGCATTCGATGTCACCAATGCCTATGACGAGCCACAACGACTCGGTGTCGATCGCTGGCTGGCCATGGTCGCTACCAGGAGTATCTGCCGGCAGGCTTTCTACGTGATCGATGCAGGAAGTGCGGTGACTATTGATGCAGTTGATGCGCACGGGCAGCACCTCGGGGGCTTGATCGCACCGGGATTCAGAAACATGATGAATGCACTTGTACACAATACGAATCTCTCGACAGATGAATGGGCACCGCCGCAACAGGTGGTGGTGTTGGAGAACAATACGCAACAGGCCATGCTAGGCGGTTGTGCTGCAGCTGTTGCCGGTCTCATCAGTCAGCAGGTGCCTGATGATGCGCGCTTGTTCCTTACGGGGGGAGATGCCGACTGGATTGCCGGCTTGCTCGATCGTGACTACGAGTTGATAGAAGAGCTGGTTTTACTGGGTGTTGCACGTTATGCGGAGGTGGCCTGAATGTTGCGCTGGTTGATCTACATATTGGTAACAGCCAACCTGGTGCTGTTTTTGTGGCTTGGTTTGGGGCCTGATCACCGTGTACCCATGGTGGTCCAGCAGGAGGAAGGTAATTTACGCATCATCAGCGGTGAGCCTGAGATGCCGGAAGTACCTGAAGTGTCGGAGACGAAACAAGCTATGCGCTACTGCTATGCTTCACTGCCATTCAGCAACAAGTTGGTCGCAGATGACATCATTGAGACCCTCGCGGCCGAGGGGCTGGGGACATCCCTTCACAAGGAGAGCCTCGTCCAGCCACCCGAGTACCACTTGATTCTGCCGGCACCCAGCGAATCTGTCGAAATAATACAGAAACAGCTGCAGGATGCCGGTATTGAGGGTGCAGAAATTATCACGGCAGCTGATGGTCAGCAGACGATTCTGCTCGATATATTCCTTGTCCAAAGTAACATGACCGATCGCATTGCCGAGGTTGAGTCGGCAGGTTTTGCCCCCCGGGTTTTAAAGAAAAGTGGTGATTTACTCCTCTACAGTGTCCATGTGAGCACGGAGCTCGAGCAGAAAGAATTCCATAAGTTATTGAACAATAGAGACATTCTGTATGACGGGCAGATGTTTTCATCTTTTCCATGCACAGAGATTGTCTCCGGCAACCGAAACGAATAGAATATGCACCCTTGTGAAGGCGGTCTCCTGTACTGCCAGCAATACATTTAGCCGGTGTAGCTCAGTAGGTAGAGCAACTGACTTGTAATCAGTAGGTCGCGGGTTCAATTCCTGTCGCCGGCTCCATATTTATCAACAGGATAGAGCATTCTGCTCTATTTCGGTTCTACGCTAATTCCCAGTTATATTCCCACGTTTGGGAATATAATTAGCGGATTGGTGTGATTTTCCTCTCCCGACGCAGGTAATGCCTAGTAGTAACGCCCCTTGACGAGTGGCCTAACTTGCCCCCCTGCTCCTCAAAATCAGCAGCGTGCTTTGCTCTCAGGTCTTTGAACTGGAATCGCTCGTCAAGGTTATCCATTGCCCTACGCCATGCTGAGTCATATCCGCTTGATGAAATCTGGAATAGTCGAGTATCAGCTTCACTCTTTCTCGCTTTCGTTGCTTTGGCGATAACGCGCTTCAATTCTGGCGACCAGAGAATCAATGCTTTCTTGCCTGTTTTGCCTTCCTTCACCCTGATTCCTATGTCTTTACAATCGAACAGAGTTATGTTCAGAACGTCCTGGCGACGCAGTCCTGTGAGATACCCAATCCAGGCAGAATATCGCACTAATGGCGGAGCGGCCTTCAGCAATGCACGAAGTTCTTTGTTGGTGACGACTCGATCTCTCGGTTTCTCGTGAATGCCTGAACCTCACGACAAGGATTGTTTGGCATAAAGCCCCAGCGAGCGACACAGACCTTGCAGACATGACGAACCAGGGCTAATTCACGGTTAGCGGCGATCTGAGCTGTTTTCCCACGATAGTCGAGGTATTGGGTTACAAGCTGTGGAGTGAGGGATTCAGGAGGGATATGACCTATTGCAGCGGATAGCCTGTCTAACTGTGCAGACTGGTCCTTTTGTGTCTTGATGGCCTTCTTTGGCAGCTCTTCCAGGCGGTATTTCTCAAGCACGCCCTCCATTGTGAGCAATCCAGCGTCAGCATACAGCTCGGCATACTTTCTCAAAGCCTCTACTTTTGTCTCGCCAAGGACGATTTTCTTGCCTTTCTTCGGGACGAAGCGGTATTTCTTACCATGCTTGTAGACTCGCTGCGGCAAATCTCTGTCAAATTTTCTCTTTCTAGGCGACATTCAGCATATACTCTTGGTTGGCTGTTTGTATGTCCAACCCGTTCACCATGTCCCAGGTCACAACCGGATGGCCGTCAGGACGGACGCGGTAGAATATGTCCATTTTCTTCAAAGCGCGAATCTGAGCAGCTGGCTGTTGGTAGCCAGTCAGGGATTTCAGTTCGTCGCTCGTCAGGATCATTTACTACTCACCCTCACCATGCGTGTTCCAAATAGCTGCCCACACTTCTGTGGACGTTCGGATCACGTTGAAGTCATGGAATTTCATGGCTAGAAGGGGATATCATCTGAATCGTCGAAGTCAGCAACTGGTGCTTGACGCTGTGCTGTTTGGCCTTCCCTCGGATTTGGCGCAAACATATTCACCCAGCCATTGAATGCTATTTCGTTTCCATCCTTATCGATCTGATAGACAGGAATAACGTCAAGCCTCATCACCAGGCC
>NZ_MPRK01000119.1 GCF_002021095.1 Solemya elarraichensis gill symbiont
CTTGCGCAAACAGGTGAACAGGAATTTCGTAACCTGACCGAAAATACGGAGGGGTTTCTCGACTACTTCTACGAGGCTACCCCGGTATCGGAAATCGCCCTGCTGAATATCGGATCGAGACCGGCACGACGCACCCAGGGAGATCGCTCAAAAGGATCGATTCGCGCAATTCCGTGGGTATTCGGCTGGGCACAGTCACGCCACACACTGCCTGCCTGGTATGGTCTTGGCAAGGCATTAGAGGCGCAAGCAGCCATGCCGGACGGGATTCAGCAGTTGCAGACAATGTATCGCGAGTGGCCTTTCTTTCGTGCCATGCTGTCGAATATCCAGATGGCCATGTTCAAGGCCGACATGCAGATAGCACGCATGTACAAGGAGGAGTTGTGCCAGAAAAGCGGCACCACGGATGCCATCTTCGAGATGATCTGCGAGGAGTATGAGCTGACTTTAAAAATGATCCTGGAGGTAACGCAACAGCAGGAGCTGATCGCTGACAATCCGGTATTGAAGCTCGGACTTTCACGCAGAAATCCATACCTTGACCCACTAAACGCAATTCAGGCCAACCTGATCGGACGTTATCGCCAGGAAACGGATTGTGATACCGCATGGCTGCAGCCGTTACTGAGGAGCATCAACGCGATTGCTGCCGGTATGCGCAATACAGGTTAGGATTCTTCCCGAATCCATCCGGATCAGTTCCGCTTTCAAAATAAACCCCGGGTCAAGCCCGGGGTGACAACTGATAGCTGACAGCTAAAAACTTAGTTCGGTGAAAAGATGTCCATCATCTGCTTCATCACCTCTGGCGGAACTTCCGCCGCGCCTGTTGCCATCTGTTCAGCTTGTTCAACAGGAGTCGACGTCTGTTCAGCAACTTTTTCCTCAACCACTGCTTCAGCTGGTACCGCCGCTTCTTCTGCAGCTGCAGGCTGTTCTGCAACTGCTTCAGCCGGGACTTCCTCGGCTTCCGGTTGCGCTGCTGGCTCAGAAGCTTGTTCAGAAGTTGGCTCAGATACCGGTTCAGATACCGGTTCAGATACTGGCGCCGCTACCGGTGCAGCTGTTTCAGCCTGCTGCTGTTCAACTGCAGGTGCCTCGGCAGTCTCCTGCTGTTGCTCCGCCTTTCTGTCCGTCAGCCAGACAAAAATGACCACCCAGATCAGAACAGCCAAAAGCACCCACACAAACAGGGGAATGCGTCTCTTTTTCTTTTTTTCCGGCTCTTCTGTCTGTGCTGTTTCTGTGGCTTCACTCATGCTGTACGTCCTCTGAAAATAAGCATCAATTTAATATGTCATTTATACCAGATCATCGCGCTGCAAAACAGTCACGCATCGAGCGCCGAAAGCACTGCCATGTAATCTGCGAGCCCCTTTCCCAGGTGCCTGTCGATCACCGACTGCGTAATCTCCTCATCACTCTTACCGGCTGCCCAGTTAACCACGGTTGCAATCGCCGCGTAGCACAGCCCCAATTCACGTGCGAGACCAGCCTCCGGCATCACTGTCATACCGACAATATCGTTACCATCCTGTTCCAGGCGGCGAATCTCAGCGGCCGATTCTAGCCTGGGGCCCTGGGTGGCGGCGTATGTTCCTGATTCTACAATATTGAGCCCGGCGCTATGCGCAGCAGTCACCAGGCGTTGGCGCAGATCGTCACAGAAAGGAGTAGTAAAATCAGCGTGTGTGACATTGCCGTTGATACCGTCGAAAAAGGTGTGTTCCCGCCCCCATGTGTAATCAATCACCTGGTCGGGCGTAATAAGGGTTTCCGGACCATGGGTAATCCCACCCACGGCTGCCAGTGCAATAACAGCATCAACGCCAATATCCTTCATTGCCCAGATATTTGCACGGTAGTTGATCCTGTGCGGCGGCAAACGGTGTCCGGCACCGTGTCTTGGAATAAAGCAGAATTCGGTGCCGTTGATTTTGCCGTGCACAACAGGCGCTGAAGGTTCGCCATAGGGTGTACGGACAATCTCACGTGACATCACCTCGAGTTCCTCAAAGTGAGACAGGCCCGAGCCTCCGATTACGCCAAGTTTCATCTGATCACTCCCCGCTTTCATTTTCTGCTACAGCGAAAATGCCTTTTGCATTGCGCCAGTAGCCCTTGTAATCCATACCATAGCCGAATACATATCTGTCCGGCACCTGTAGTCCGGTATACTCGGCGCTGACACCGATGTTCCTGTCATGAATTTTCTCTACCAGCACCACGCGAAGCACCTCTTTTGCCCCCTCGGCCAGGCAGGCATCGTAAACACTTTTCAGGGTTTCGCCTTCATCGAGAATATCATCCAAAACCAGTACCACGCGATCCTTCAATGAGATCTCGTGATGACGTTTCCACTGCAGCTCACCACCTGAGGTCTGATCGCGATAACGTGTGGCATGCATGTAATCGAACTGGAGCTGAAAAGAGAGGCGCGGCAGCAACTGGCCGGAAATCACAAGACCGCCATTCATTACGCACAACACCACCGGGTTGAGTCCGGCAAAGCGCTCGTTGAGCTGTTTTGCAAGCGAATCGATCGCAGCATCAACCTCGGATGAAGCAAAAAGGCAATCAGCCCCCGCCATGATGGCAGCAGCCTCCTCGGCGAGCAGCTTGTCAGCCGCATCATCAGGATTATTCACACGTGCGCTCCTGTGCCCAGTTAACGCCTTCGGCAGCTATCTCGACTGCATTCATCCAGCGACGCCCCATCAGTTCGACCTCGACATGTGCACCAAGCATCTTCTCCAGTCTCTCAGACACCGGTTCATCAAGCGGCAGTTTGATTGATTCCAGTACCTGTTCAGCTGCCTGCTGGTTGTTACACACCAGTACCATGTCGCAGCCTGCTGCAAATGCGGCACTGGCACGTTCGGGATAGGTACCTGCAAAAGCGGCCCCCTCCATGGTCAAATCATCGCTGAAAATCACACCATCGAAACCAAGCTGCTTTCTCAGTACCTGCTGTAACCAGTATGATGAGAAACCGGCCGGATTCGGATCACAGCGCTCGTAGATCACGTGCGCAGGCATGACGGCATCAAGACCTTTGCGTATCAGACGCTCGAACGGAATCAGGTCAGCCATACCGATCTCGACAAACAGGCGTGTGTCGACTGGCAGCTCCAGATGGGAATCTTCGCTGACTGCACCGTGACCGGGGAAGTGCTTGCCGGTTGCCGACATGCCGGCTTCGTGCATGCCTGCAATGAAGGCCCCAGCCAGTTTTGTCACTATGAGTGGATCACTCTGAAAAGCACGATCGCCAATCACATCACAGAGACCAAAATCCAGGTCCAGGACTGGTGCAAAACTGATATCGATATCATAGTCGCGCAATTCAGCAGCCATCAGCCAGCCCAGTTCATGCGCATATTCCAGGGCTTTTGTTTTCTCTTTCTGATAAAGATCGCCCAGCCATGCCATTGGCGGGATTCTTGTAAATCCGTTACGAAAGCGCTGTACCCGACCACCCTCGTGATCAACCGCGATGATGTATTCTCTTCCAGCCACCTTACGTACACGGGCAATCAGCCTGTGCAACTGCTCCGGCGACTCGAAATTACGTGAAAACAGAATGATGCCGCCACTAGCAGGATGCACAAGGCGCTCGATGTCCTCATCGAGCAGCGTGGTTCCAACCAGGTCAAGCATCACGGGGCCAATTGTCATTAAGGGCAACTCATTTTGTTAAACAGATACAGAAATTATACAGGTGTTGAGCATGCAACAGATATCCAATCTTTTCATCTAGAGTCGAGCATATTTATCAATGCAATCATGCGAAATTTTTCACTACATATGGATAAGTAATCGTGTGGAAGGTGGCAAATAAACACGCTTTTCCCGGCAAGATATTATCTAGAAAAAACCTTCTGATTCAAAAGCTAAGAAGATTATGCCTTGAGTATACTACTGACTTTTTCTCTTTACAGAGAGGAGTAATCTGGCCTAAATTACCCCATGTACATTTGAGTGTGATTCTGCTTTTGAATTGTGGCATATCACTCAGTTAGGGAAGATTAAAGCGCAAGGAAGATTAATGAAAGGATTTCAACTACCACGATTTTCAATGCTCACTTCCGGGCTATTGTTCCCAGTTGCTGCTCAAGCTTCCTCGCATATCAACGCACTCGACCTAGCCATCATCTTTGCACCAATTCTGGTACCAATCTCACTTGTTCTGCATCTCATTTACCGAATAAAAATACGCAGACGATCGTGGCCACGAAAAAAGTGGCAAGTCTCGCTCTTTTGCGCTGGAACCATACTGCAGATTCTTCTGATAGTACTTTATGGCCTACTCCTCATCAGAACAGGAGTATGCCCCTCGCCGACTTACTCACCTGATTGCGCCCTGATGTTATTCATTGTTTCCACAACGGTTGTCGTATTTCTGTTGCATTGCAGTTCTATGCATCATGTTATCCGGAGATACCGTAGATACAGGAGGTTCAGCAGACACCGTAGATACAGCCTGATGTATCCGTAACAGGGACATGCTGTTAATTGAACTTGCTTAGCTATATTTTCAACATCTTGCTTACAACGGACTCCCCTTGCTTTAGCCACCACCTTTTTAACCTCTGCATTATTCCGAATTACTCAAGGGTAGAAGCAGACACCCCTCTAGTAACCTACTGACTTAATTGATTTACAGACACGCCTGAAATGGTCTAGGATCACATCCGCATGCATGGGTGAATTTGTATTACAGGACTGTAATCAATCACTCAAATGGAATAAAAAAATAAAAGGATTTATGAATGAAAGGATTCCACCTGCCACAGTTCTGGCTGCTCCTTTCCGCCCTGCTGTTTCCAGTTATCACCCAGGCCACCGGGTTCCAGGTTGAACCAATTACCTTAACTATCTTTGTCGCCCCGATCCTGCTTCCGATCTCACTCGCCCTGCAACTTGCTTACCTGCGTAATTTACGCAAACGGTCATGGCCGCGGGGAAAACAACAAGTGACTCACTTTCTTCTCCCCATGGTGGGACAAATGATTCTGCTGGCGTTATTCTGCATCTATCTTCTTTTCACCAAGCACCCCGAATACCGGTCAGTTTCCGATTTTGACATGGTTGTACTGCCAATCGTGGCAGCAAGTGCCCTGGTGATAATCTCGCATGGCAACTCGATTCGCCACGTTGTACGCAAGCACCGAAAATTGCAGCCAAAACCTGATGCCAAAGAATCATAAGCATGTATCGACGAAAAAGAGGACTACGAGGTTTGTTTGACATCCAGCCTGTCCCTGAGCCAGTCTCCCAGCAAGTTGGCAGCGAGTACAACCGCCATGATGGCAAGCCCGGGAAATATCGCCAGATGTGGTGATACAAGAAGAAAACGTGAGCCCTCGCGGATCATGCTGCCCCATGATGCATCCGACGGTTGCACACCAAGCCCGAGGAACGAGAGCCCGGCCTCTGCAACAATCACTGACGCCAGTCCGAAGCTCGCCTCGACCATCAACGGAATCCACATCAACGGCAAGACATGCTGAAATAGAATGACGCCTTCACCACTGCCGAGGGCAATAGCAGCAGTAACATGATCACGGCTGCGCAGACTCATCACCTGGGCGCGCGCCAGCCTTGCGTAGCCAACCCAGCCGACAGCAGAGATAGCAATGACGAGATTTCGTCGATCAAACGTGCAGCAACAGACCTGCCCAATTCGTCATAACCGAGCGGCGCATCAAGTGACGGTGCCTTTAATATCAATTCAAGATCAATATGATTTGCATCACCGGCCAAACTGCTGCCGAACAGTGACGCCAGCACAACAGAAACGAGACTGCGATAAATAAACGCATCACTCTCTCCCTGTCAGCGTAATCCTGGGGTCTACCATGCGGTAAACAAGATCGGTGCCTGCATTCACCAGCACATAAATGAGTGCAATCAGGAGAACACATCCCTGCACGACCGGGTAATCACGCTGCTGGATCGACTCGACCATGAGTGAACCGATACCTGGCCACGAAAATACCGTTTCGGTTATCACGGCACCGCCAAGCAGTGCGCCGAGCTGAAGCCCAAGCAAGGTGATCACCGGCAGCATCGCATTACGCAAAGCATGGCGCCACACGACGGTCGACTCATCAAGCCCCTTGGCCAGCGCGGTACGGATATAGTCCTCACCCAGCGTTTCAAGCAATGAACTACGCACCATGCGTGCAAGCACTGCGGCAAGTGATGCGCCCAGCGTAACTGCCGGTAGTATGATCGACGACAGGCTCTCCATGCCGCTCACTGGCGTCCATCCCAGCCACAGTGAAAATAGCAGGATCAACATCGGGCCCAGCCAAAAATTGGGCATTGAGACGCCGAAAAGTGAAACCATCATCGCACCTGTATCCCACGCACTCCCCTGCCGTCTTGCGGCAATCACACCGAGTGGTACGGCAAGCGTGACTGCAATCAGCAGGGCTGCAAATGCGAGCCATGCAGTTGCCGGAAGTCGTTCCAGCAGGAGATTTGAAACAGGCTGCTGGTTACGTAGTGATGTACCTAGATCAAGCTGCAATATCGACTTGATGTAGTCCCCGTACTGTACCGCCAGGGGTTGATCAAGCCCGAGCTTGTGGCGCAGTGCCTCCCTGTCGGCGACTCTTGCCGAATCACCCAGCATCGCCTCGACAGGATCGCCCGGTATCAGGTGAATAAGGAAAAAAACCAGAGTGACAACGCCAATCAGCGTCAGCAACAGGGAGAAAAGGCGCTGAAGCATCCCGGGCGCTACTCGGTTATCAGGACCGGCATGCCGTTATCAACCAGCTCAAACAGCTTGACGAGATCACTGTTGCGCATGCGAATACAGCCGTGAGAACAGGGCTTGCCCATCGGTTCGGAATCGGGTGTACCGTGAATATAGATAAAGCGTCGCAGGGAGTCACATTGACCGCCGCGGTTGAATCCCTGCTCCGTTCCCGTCAGCCAGATGATGCGTGTCAAAATCCAGTCACGTTGCGGATCAGCTTCTCCAAGTTCCGGTGTATAGATCTCGCCCGTACGGCGACGCCCGACAAACACGGTATTGAGCGGACAACCATCACCAATCTTGAGACGCACAGCATGCATACCTCGCGGTGTACATTCACTGCCTTCCTGTTCACCGGGGCCATTAAGTGCCGTGGAGATGGAAAATGTCTCAACAATCTCATCCAACACGACAAGCATCAATTCCTGCTTGCCGATATCTATGTGAATGCCTCTCTCGACTGTTACTTCGCCTGAATCAACCATGGATGTGTTTCCAG
>NZ_MPRK01000120.1 GCF_002021095.1 Solemya elarraichensis gill symbiont
GGGCAATGCTGTTATTGTGATGTTTTGATTGACAAAAGGGCGCGAAAACCGCAAAATGCGCGTCTTCAAAACAACGCGCCCGTAGCTCAGCTGGATAGAGTACCTGGCTACGAACCAGGCGGTCGGAGGTTCGAATCCTTCCGGGCGCGCCATATAAAACAAAGGCTTAGCTTTAATCGGCTAGGCCTTTTTTGTTTCTGGGTAGACTTCTGGGTAGATTAATAGTCTCCTATGGAGGCCGCATTAAGTTATTTAATCTATTTTTCTCAATTGCCCCCCATCCCCTCCCATAGGGGGGGTGTAGTTTTGTATATTTAGAACGACACACCGCATTTCAAATAAATAAGATGGTGTTTCACCCCGTTTCTTTCCGGTATCAACAATCTATCAAATATCTATGGCTAAGACTCGTATTTTGAGTTTGTGGCTCTATAGACTGGTATTAAATTTACTGCGTTATTCAATAATCAGAATGCACGCCAATTGTCCGAAGCTGAGAAAATTGCCCATATGGGTAGTTGGTCACTCGACATTGAAAGCAACAGGTTGTGGTGGTCAGACGAAGTTTACCGGATCTTTGAGTTAGATCCTGAGAAATTCGAAGCTTCATACGAAGCCTTTTTGGGTGCAATTCACCCTGAGGATGTTGAGTTAGTGCAAAAGGCATATTCCGATGCACTCATGAATAAGACCTCCTACGATATCGAGCACCGCCTGTTGATGCCTGACGGCAGAGTCAAATATGTGCAGGAACGGGGAGAGACGTTCTATAACGATGAGGGAAAAGCTGTCAAGTCAATCGGTAGTGTTCAGGATGTCACCGAGCACAAGATGGCTGAATTTGAGATGGTAGAAGCCATGGTGACAGCTGAGGACGCGAGTCGTACCAAGAGTGATTTTTTGGCCAACATGAGTCATGAGATTCGTACGCCCATGAACGCAATCATCGGTATGTCTTACCTGGCGTTGCAGACGGGTCTGGATCCCAAGCAGCGTAACTATATCGAAAAAGCCCATCAATCTGCAGAAAACCTCCTGGGTATCATCAATGATATTCTCGACTTTTCAAAAATAGAGTCAGGAAAACTGACCATTGAACTCGTCGATTTTCGTCTTGAAGACATAATTGAAAACATCAGAAATATTGTTGGGCTGAAATGCGAGGAAAAGAGCATTCTGTTCAATACAGAGATTGAAGAGAGTGTGCCAACAGCCCTGGTCGGAGACCCTTTGCGGCTTGGGCAGGTTCTGATGAATCTTGCAAACAATGCAGTGAAATTCACGCCAGAGGAGGGCACTGTTACTCTGCGAATTGAACTGTCAGATGAAACAGAGGATATGGCTACACTGCATTTTGCTGTGCAAGACACCGGTATTGGAATATCACCTGAGCAGCAAGCCAAGCTGTTCAAGCCCTTTAGCCAGGCTGATGCGACCACTACGCGTAAATACGGTGGTACTGGCCTAGGGTTGGCCATCAGTAAGAATCTTATTGGTCTGATGGGGGGTGAAATATGGGTAGAGAGTGAACTTCACGTTGGCAGTACCTTCCACTTCTCCAGTCCTTTTCAGAAGCAAGAAGATTATGCCTCATCACGATCATATGAAAGCGATGTAGCGACAGCAGAAGATTTCAGTAGTGTAATGCAAAAACTGCGTGGAGCAAATATTCTTGTGGTCGAAGATAATCCGATCAACCAGGAACTTGTAATGGAACTCCTTGCTGGAAAAGGTATAAGTGTCGAGGCAGTAAACAACGGACGGGATGCCGTAGTGCTACTCCCCAGTATGGATTTCGATGGCATATTGCTGGATTGCCAGATGCCGGTGATGGATGGCTATACGGCCAGCCGCAAGATTCGTGAAAATGAGCACTTCAAGGATCTGCCAATTATTGCCCTCACCGCCAATGCTCTGAAGGGGGATCGGGAAAAAGTCTTGGCCGCTGGTATGAATGACTACATAACCAAGCCGATCAATGTGAACAAGATGTTCAGAGTCATGGCAAAGTGGATTACGCCAAGAAATCCACTTGATGCAGAGGCTGTCGAGCACATTAAACAGTCCATCGCGGATACAGAAACCTTTCCTGAAGTGCCAGGCATCGATGTTGAGAGTGGACTGGCAACTACAGAAAATGATGCAGCACTGTACCGTAAGCTCTTGCTAAGGTTCCGTGATAGTAATCAAGGATTCGATAAACAATTCCGCGAAGCCCAGTCAGACCCGGATCCCAATGCCACTACGCGGCTTGCCCACACGCTCAATGGAACAGCTGGCAATCTTGGTATTAAAGGGGTTCAGAAAGCTGCTCTTGAATTGGAACAGGCATGCAAGAACCAAGCTGAAAATATTGAGTATAAGCTGGAGTCATTAGTTGCCGAATTGAATGACGTTGTTATTGGCATCAAGATTCTCGATCGCAGCAAGCTAGTTGAATATCTGAAATCTCCAATAGAGGAGATCGATATGACAGAAGTCGAGCAATTGCTGAGCAAGCTTTATCTGCAGGTTGTTGATAATAGTTTTATTGCAACCCAGACTATCGCAAAGCTATCCCATTGCCTGGAACACGTTGCTCACGAAACCTCTATGCACAAGTTGTCTAAGGCTATCGAGGGATATGACTTTGAAAACGCACTGGAACACCTCACCAAGCTTTCCGAAGAACTCAAGATGACCATGCTGCCTAGGGATGACAGCGAGGATAGATAGATGGCCAGAAACGAAAAAGTTGAATTTTTTGAAGTATTTCCCTGGGATCAAAACTTTGAGACAGGCATTTTCGATATAGACGCGCAGCATAAAACGCTGGTAAATATCCTCAACCAACTTGCCGCCCACCTCGCCAACAGATCACATCCATCCACCCTAAAGAAGTATTTCGATGAGTTGGCCCAATACGCTGACTATCACTTCAAAGCTGAAGAGGTAATTTGGGATGCGCACTTTAATGATGATGAGTGGTTGATGCAACACAAAGAGACCCACGCATCTTTTATTGAAAAGGTGGTTGCTCTGAGGAAGGAGGAGGAGATAAAGCCACTGGATGAGGTGATCGGGGATATTGTCTCATTTCTCGCGAAGTGGTTGGCCTACCACATTCTTGAAAGTGATAAGCGCATGGCAAAAGCTGTACTTGCCATGCAGTCTGGGTCCTCTTTGGAAGAGGCAAAGATTCATGCCAATGAAGAGATGAGCGGTGCGATGAAAGTGCTGGTCGAGACAGTGCTGACAATGTATGAGCAACTCTCTAACCGCGCCATGGACATCATGCGGGAAAAGACGCTTCGAAAGCAGGCAGAAACTGCCCTGCTCAAGGCCAAGGAAGAGGCTGAAGTCGCGAATCGAAGTAAATCAATGTTCCTGGCCAATATTAGCCACGAAATCCGAACCCCGATGAACGCCAGTATCGGCATGTCGCATCTGGCGCTGCAGACAGACCTGGATGCAAGGCAGCGCAACTATATAGAAAAGGCGAATCTGTCAGCCGTCGGATTGCTTGGCATCCTCTACGACATTCTTGATATATCCAAGATCGAGTCCGGTAAATTTGACATTGAGTCCATCGATTTTAGATTGGAAGATGTACTCGACAATATCAGCCATATCCTTGCACTCAAATGTGAAGAGAAAGGTATTGCGTTGAACTATGAAATTGATCCTGCAGTGCCTACAGCTCTTGTCGGTGATCCACTAAGATTGGGTCAGATCCTGTTAAATCTTGGTAACAACGCTGTCAAGTTTACCCCAGAGGCAGGCAGCATCACCGCTGGCGTCCAACTGCAGAATGAAGAAGATGGTGGGATTACCCTCTCTTTTTCAATAACAGATACCGGCATAGGAATTTCACAGGAGCAGCAGGCCAAACTCTTCCAACCATTCGGCCAGGCGGACGTATCTACTGCACGACAATATGGTGGTACCGGACTTGGTTTGGCAATCAGTAAAAAACTGGTCGAGATGATTAACGGTAAAATCGGGGTTGAGAGTGAGCCGGGTGTTGGCAGTACCTTCCACTTTACCGTAAATCTACAGAAACAAGTGGGTGAGGCCTCACCGCGTGAATTCACAGTGGCAGCAAGTCAGGAAGAAGCGAGTGTGCCCGTTAGATCGCTGCAGGGAGCGCAGGTGTTGGTTGTCGAAGACAATCTGATCAATCAGGAACTGGTGCTCGAACTGTTGGTGAATAATGGCCTCAGCGTAGAGGTTGTGACCAATGGAAAGGAGGCCCTGGAGATTCTTGAAACGTCTGAATTCGACGGTGTCTTGATGGATTGCCAGATGCCGGTTATGGATGGTTACACTGCAACCAGGAAGATCCGTGAGCAGGAAAAGTGCAAGGCGCTTCCGGTAATCGCCATGACAGCCAATGCAATGGTCGGAGACCGCGAGAAGGTTTTGGCCGCGGGCATGAATGACCATATTGCCAAGCCGGTCAATGTGAATGATATGTTTCAAACCATGGCAAAGTGGATCTCACCGAGAAAACCACTAAATAAAGATGTTGTTAAACGGACAAGGCAGTCCTCTGAGGAAATTAAGGAATTGCACAACTTGCCTGGTATTGATGCCGAAACGGGTCTGGGGACGACACAGAACGACGCCGTACTCTACCGAAAACTCCTGAATCGATTCGCCGAAACTCAGCAAGTCTTCGAGCAGCAATTCCGTGCAGCCAGGGAAGATGCAGATCCCGATGCCTCTACCCGACTGGCGCACTCCCTCAAAGGCACAGCAGGTAACCTGGGAATGGGTGGCGTTGGGCATGCTGCGGAGATTTTGGAGGAGGCGTGTAAAGAGGGACAAGAAAATATCGATGAACAATTGAATGCAGTCGTTGCAGAACTCTCCCCTGTGCTCGCTGGACTCAGATCTCTACAGATGACTGGTGCAGATAAAGAGATGGCGCCACTCGCGGAAAGCGTCGACATGGATGCAGTTACACAGTTGCTGAGGGCACTGTATCAGCAGATATCTGAAAACAGCTTTAAGGCTAACCAAACCTTGACAAAGATTATTCCGATGCTGGAAAACACTGCCCACAGCACAGAGCTGGTCAAGCTGGTCAAGTCTGTCGATGGCTATGATTATGATGCGGCAATGGATGTGCTCAAGGCGTTGATGGACGGGTTGGGCATCGATTTGTAACAAGGAAAAAAACAATGCGGGTTACCAGAATGTGTAGATTTGCACTTCAGATAATTGCACTGGGGGCACTGCTCCTGTCGGAGGTTTCTACGGTATTTGCCCGGACGGAAGCAGTAATTCCACTGACCGAAGAGGAATAATATAATGTTAATCCGCTCTAAACTAACTTCCCTTACCGCAGGCGCTGTTCTTTCACTCGCGTTTTCAATCCCGGTGATGGCCGCAACCGTTCTCAAGGTCGGCCTGATCGATCCTCCGGGCCACATCGATGTACAGGCTTCCGAGCGTATGGCGCAACGTGTCGCCGAAATGACAGCCGGAGAAGTTAAACTGGAAATCTATCCAGCCGCACAACTCGGCAGGGCCAGTGACATGCTTATGGGTCTGAAGCCCGGCACCGTCGATCGCTGCGCGCCAAGGAGAGAGAATCGAAGGCGCGTAGTCCCCGGTAGCCACTAGGCGAGACTGTTTTTCTGACGTGCGCCAGCGCCCAAGGAAA
>NZ_MPRK01000013.1 GCF_002021095.1 Solemya elarraichensis gill symbiont
GATCGCCTGTTGAGAAGGCAACAGGTCGACTATCACTCCCTTGTTGATAGCTATGGCGTGCTGCTCCAGCACCCTGTCATCGTTGACGGGGATGACCCACCTGGCATTGATCAGGGTGTCGATATTTTTCATCACAGCTTGCTCCGGGAAAACGGCATAATAAGGGGGCCTCTACACAGAGGCCCCTATAATTTGCCATGAGACGCAAAAATTTGCCACGAGGATCGTTACAAATGGAAGTCATCAACCTCTCCGAAGCCGCCCACCCGGATCATGTGATCAAGTGGGTCGATAGTGAACTGCTGCTGCTTGACCAGCGTGTTATGCCGCATGTTGAGCGTTTCGTCCGTTGCACGGATGCACGCCAGACTACCGAGGCGATTACCGCGATGGTTGTTCGGGGTGCACCTGCGATCGGTATCACGGCTGCTTACGGCGTTGTGCTATCAGTAATGCACAGACTTGCCGACAGTGGTCCGAAATGGCGCCAGGCGGTGCTTGATGATCTTGATACGCTTGCTGCTTCACGCCCTACTGCAGTGAATCTCTTCTGGGCTATCGACCGCATGCGCAAATTGATCGATGAGGATAGCGAAACCCTGGTAGACCGACTCCTGATCGAGGCACGCCAGATTCACCAGGAAGACCTGATTGCCAATCGTCTCATGGGGGAGCTCGGCAGCGCCTGCATTAGTGAACCGACATCCGTGATCACTCACTGCAATGCAGGTGGGCTTGCGACCGGTGGGCATGGCACGGCGATCGGTGTTATTCGTACTGCATTCCAACGCGGTAAGATCGAGCATGTTTATGCCGATGAGACACGTCCATGGCTGCAGGGGTCACGCCTCACTGCATGGGAACTGGTTCACAGCGGTATTCCTGTTTCGGTTATCGCTGACAGTGCCGCCAGCGCACGCATGCGTGAAGGTGGTATTGGCTGGGTGATTGTCGGATCGGATCGCATTGCTGCCAACGGCGATGTCGCCAACAAGATCGGTACTTACCAATTGGCGGTTGCAGCACGTCATCATGGAGTTAAATTCATGGTTGTTGCACCGACTTCGACACTTGACCTCAATGTCTCCTGTGGCGAGGAGATACCGATCGAGACGCGTGAGCAGTCTGAAATTCTGCAGTGTGGTGGTGCCAACATCGGTGCGAAGGGTGCAACGGCCTGGAACCCTGTGTTTGATGTTACTCCCGCCGAACTGGTTGATGTTATCGTCACCGAACGCGGCGTGATTCGTAATCCGGCAGAGAAGGGGATTCGCGCAATACTGCGGTAGAAGAACCAATGCATCACCGCTGATCCATTAACTCGTCGCTCCGGCCACATTATTTCGTCACCCAGGGCCCCATAATTTCGTCATCCCGGGCTTGACCCGGGGTCCATCCAGAACAGTGTACGGACTCCTGCATACTGATCAAAGTCCGGCATTTCGAACAAAAGCATAAATCCGACTTATTCGCGCATTAGCACGCAAGGGTATGAAATTAGCCAAAATTTTCGATTATTGGACAGATTTATCAGGGTTTTTATGTATAATTACTAAGTCATGTACTAATGATCGATCCCAAACAACAATAGTGATTTCGGAGTAGTCCCTTGGCACAAGAAAAATCAGCCCTCCCTGTGAAGAAAATCATCGCAGCCGTCATTTTTGCACTCTTCTCTCTTTTTCTTGCAACTGTTGTTCCGTCACGCGAAATCGCATGGGTTACAGCGATGCTGTTACTGACGATTTACCTTTTCGCGTTTGAAGTCGTTGATGTTGATGTGGCCGCAGTGTCGATTATGGTGCTGCTGGGACTCACGACACTGTTCGCTCCTTTAATGGGGATTCAACAGGGACTGGTTGATACGAACCTGCTGTTTAACGGATTTGCCTCAAATGCTGTTATGTCGATCATCGCGGTCATGATCATCGGTGCCGGACTCGACAAGACAGGGATCATGACGCGTGTAGCCGGTTTTATCCTCAAGATTGGCGGAACCACTGAAACCCGAATCATTCCGATTATTTCAAGTACTGTCGGTTTCATCTCCTCATTCATGCAGAACGTCGGTGCCGCTGCACTCTTTCTGCCGGTTGTCAGCCGGATTTCGGCACGCTCCGGATTGCCGATGTCGCGCCTGCTGATGCCGATGGGCTTCTGTGCCATCCTCGGTGGTACCGTGACCATGGTCGGTTCAAGCCCGCTGATTCTGCTCAACGACCTCATTCTTGCATCGAACCATGCACTGCCAGCGGACCAACAGATGGAGACCTGGGGTCTCTTCTCTGTTACTCCTGTCGGTCTTGCGCTGGTTGCGACAGGTATTCTCTATTTTGTTATCGCCGGACGTTTCGTACTGCCTAAAACCAAGAGTGAGAGCAGCACCGTCGGTTCAAATACCACCAAGTACTTCCAGGATGTCTACGGCATCGACTACCATCTCTACGAGGTTTATGTGTCAGCTGAGAGTGCCCTGGTCGGTAAGTTGCTTGATGAGATCGAAACGGTGAACCATGTGCGTGTTATTGGTACCAGGCGTCCTGACGGTGACCTGAGAATTGGCCCGGGTGCGCTGATGCGTGATCTTGGTATCGATGCCCAGATGTCTCTCGGCATGCTCACTTCACCGGAAGATATCAAGCACTTTGTTAAAGAATACGGCGTCGAGTTGCGTCCAAGTCTGCAGACTTTTTCCGAGTCACTCGCATCCACCAAGGCAGGTATCGGTGAAGTTGTTATACCGCCGGGTTCAAACCTGATTGGCAAGAGTGCACGTGATGTCTGGATGCGCAAGACCTACGGTATCGCCATGGTCGCGTTGCACCGTAACGGTGAAACCATGCGCGAAGGCGAGGGCATCCGTGATCTGCCACTGCAGGCCGGTGATACCCTGATCGTCCACACAACTTGGGATGCGTTGGCCCGCCTCGAGACCGACAGGAACTTCGTCGTGGTAACAACCGAGTATCCACGCGAGGAGTTGCGTCCACAGAAGTTGTGGCATGCAGGCATTTTCTTCGGCATAGCGCTTTTCATGGTTCTCTTTACCGACATCCGTCTCTCGGTTGCCTTGCTCACCGGTGCGATTGGCATGGTGCTTTCAGGTGTACTGAAGATCGAGGAGGCGTATGAAGCGGTTTCATGGAAAACCGTGTTCCTGTTGGCAAGTTTGATTCCACTTGGCCTCGCGGTAGAAACCTCGGGTACGGCACGCTGGATTGCCGAACAGACAGTTTCCGTCGTAGGCGGTATGCCTGGCTGGGTGATCCAGGCGTCAATCGCTGCCCTGGCAACCTTCTTTACCCTGGTGATGTCAAACGTAGGAGCAACGGTTCTGCTGGTACCACTGGCGGTCAACATCGCCCTGCAGGTTGATGCAAACCCTGCGGTATATGCTCTGACTGTCGCTATCGCGACATCGAATTCATTCCTGATTCCTACCCACCAGGAGAATGCGTTGATCATGGGACCTGCGGGTTACCGCGTACCTGATTTCATGCGTGCCGGCGGTATCATGACGATACTCTTCCTGGTCGTGATGATGGTGATGATGAACCTGGTTTTCTAATCGTTAGTCTTTAGTTATTAGTCACAATAAAAACCCCGGGCTTGTCCCGGGGTTTTTATTGTGAAGAGGGTGGGTGATCAGCCCCCGGCAGCCGCCCGGAGCATCTCGGCCTTGTCGGTGTCTTCCCATGTGAAACCGTTGTTCTCACGTCCGAAGTGGCCATAGGCGGCTGTCTTGCGGTACTTGATCTTGTCTGCATTGAGCAGGTCGAGCATCTTGAGAATGCCGTATGGGCGCAGGTCGAAGTGCTCACGCACCATTTCGGTAATGCGCTCATCGCTGATCTGTCCTGTGCCGAAGGTATCGACCATAATGGACGTGGGTTCCGCAACGCCAATGGCATACGAGACCTGGATTTCGCAGCGGTCGGCAAGTCCGGCCGCAACTATGTTCTTGGCGACATAGCGCCCGGCATAAGCAGCCGAGCGGTCGACTTTTGACGGGTCCTTGCCGGAGAAACAACCGCCGCCGTGACGCGCGGCACCACCATAGCTGTCGACGATGATCTTGCGCCCGGTTAAACCGGCATCACCCATGGGTCCGCCGATAACGAACTTGCCGGTCGGATTGATGTGAAACTGTGTGCCTGAGTGCAGCAATCCGGTCGGTTCAAGAACCGGCTTGATGATGACATCCATCACTGCATCCTGGAGCGCTTCGAGCGACAGGGTGTCCGAGTGCTGTGTCGAGAGAACGACGGCATCGACACTGACAGGAATGCTGTCAACATAGCGCAGGGTGACCTGCGATTTTGCATCCGGACGCAGCCAGTCGAGTTCACCGCTTTTGCGTACTTCCGCCTGGCGCTCGACGAGGCGATGCGCATATTCGATCGCTGCCGGCATCAATACCTCTGTTTCAGTGGTGGCATAACCGAACATCAGTCCCTGGTCACCGGCGCCCTGGTCTTCCGGGCGTGAACGGTCGACACCCTGGCCGATGTCGGGCGACTGAAGCCCGACCGCTCTCAGTACTGCGCAGGTCTTGTAGTCGAAACCCTTGTCCGAGTCGTCGTAGCCGATCTCCTTGATGGTTTGACGGATGATCGCCTCGTAATCAGGCTTGGCAGTGGTAGTGATTTCACCGGCAATCAGCGCCATGCCGGTCTTGAACAGGGTTTCGCAGGCAACACGTGCATGCGGGTCTTCGGCAAGAATGGCATCCAATACAGCATCAGAAACCTGGTCGCACATTTTGTCGGGATGACCCTCGGATACAGACTCGGATGTAAAAAGATGTTCGCTCATTGGTTCACTTACTCGTATTCAAATGTTCGTAAAAAACAAAAAGGCCCCGCGAATGAACTCGCGGGGCCTCGGAAAACTTTTCGTTCTCTCTTTAGCCGGTTTTATAAGGCGCCCGCAATCTGAGTTCAAATCAGCGCCGTGTAATCAAGGGCCAATTATCCGCTGTAACCCGTAATTGTCAATAGGGTGCTGGAATACTCTGCAGAAGCGGCCGTCATCCCCGCTTATGCGGGGATCTGAATACTGCACAATACCCAGATCCCGACTTCGCTTCGCCCGGGATGACGAATCGGATTGACAGGGTGAAGTGCCCAGGTGACGACAAAAGACCAAAGACCAAAAACTGAGAGCTTGCATCATGCAACACGCAACTTGTACTATTCGTCGCAATAAAAAAATGATGCAACAGGAGTAGAACAATGGTTTCAACAGAAACGCCGGTATGTAATTTCGGAGAGGCCGCGGTCGATTTTTCCCTGCCAGGTGTCGATGGCAATAACTGGACGCTGGAGTCGTGCAAGGGAGAGAAGGGGCTGCTGGTAATGTTTATCTGCAACCACTGTCCATATGTAAAGGCTGTGCGTGAGCGTATCGTTCGTGACGCGCACGAACTCAAGGCGATGGGTATCAATTTTGTCGCCATCAGCTCCAATGACGCAGCGAACTACCCGGAAGACTCTTTCGAAAACATGAAGCGTACTGCCGACGAGTGGCAGCTGCCGTTTCCTTATCTATATGATGAGAGCCAGGAAGTGGCCAAGGCCTACGGTGCAGTCTGCACCCCTGACTTCTTCGGTTACAACGCTGATCTCGAACTCCAGTACCGTGGTCGACTCGATGAGAGCCGAAAAGAGACGGCCCTGGGAGAGGTGCGTCGCGACCTGTTCGAGGCGATGAAAGAGGTTGCTGAAACCGGACAAGGCCCAAAAGAGCAGATTCCGAGCATCGGTTGCTCGATCAAGTGGATAGAATCCTGATTCATTCAGCTTGACCCGAATTCGCTAACTCCTTGTTGCACAAGGATACTGCACTGCAACATTATGATCTCCAAAGAAAATTCTATGGGATTCAGCCTCTATTAGGCTTCTATTATGTTGCTCGCAAAGGCGTCTTCAGGGAGAATAGTAAGACTGCATCGGTCGATTTTATCAAGGTAGCGACGCGCACAAAATTTTTACGTTCGGCTATCGACTCTCAACCTTATAACGCTTGATACGAAAAAACGTAGGTTGAAGTTCGATTAGCAAACACAGTTTTTTAGAATATTCTGAATTCAGATAGGAGACAAACATGGCTTCACGCAGAGATTTGGCAAACGCGGTTCGTGCATTGAGCATGGATGCCGTACAGAAAGCCAATTCCGGACACCCGGGTGCCCCGATGGGTATGGCTGATATCGCCGAGGTGTTGTGGAACGACAACATGAACCACAACCCGGCCAATCCGGACTGGAGCAACCGCGACCGTTTCATTCTGTCGAATGGCCACGGTTCCATGCTGATCTACTCGCTGCTGCACCTCACCGGCTACGAGCTGAGCATCGATGATCTCAAGAACTTCCGTCAGCTGCATTCAAAGACTCCAGGCCACCCTGAGTACGGTTATGCGCCTGGTGTCGAGACAACCACTGGTCCACTTGGCCAGGGTATTACCAATGGCGTTGGTATGGCGATTGCCGAGAAGGCACTTGCTGCACAGTTCAACCAGAAAGGCCACGACATTGTTGACCACAACACCTATGTCTTCCTCGGCGATGGCTGCCTCATGGAAGGTATCTCTCATGAAGCATGTTCACTCGCCGGTACCCTGGGTCTTGGCAAGCTGATCGCATTCTGGGATGACAACGGTATCTCTATCGATGGTCATGTCGATGGCTGGTTCACCGATAACACACCTGCACGTTTTGAAGCATACGGTTGGCACGTCATTGCCGACGTTGACGGACACGATCCGGAAGCGATTGCCAAGGCAGTCGAAATGGCCAAGGCGATGACTGACAAGCCGACCATGATCTGCTGCAAGACCACCATTGGTTTCGGTTCACCGAACAAGGCCGGTTCTCACGCCTGTCACGGCGCACCTCTCGGTGATGAAGAGATTAACCTCACCAAGGCTGCACTGGGTTGGGACCACGCTGCATTCGATGTACCAGCTGATATCTATGCAGGCTGGAATGCAAAAGAGAAAGGCGCCAAGGCGGAAGCAGAGTGGAACGAAAAGTTCGCTGCATACAAGGCCGAGTTCCCTGAGATGGCTGCTGAATACGAGCGCCGTATGGCTGGCGACCTGCCTGCCGAGTGGGCTGAGAAATCTGCTGCTTACATTGCACAGGTCAATGCAGACGCCAAGAGCCCTGCAACCCGCCAGGCATCACTCGCCTGTATCGAAGCTTATTCACCGCTTGCTCCGGAAATGTTTGGTGGTTCTGCTGACCTCGGTGGTTCAAACCTGACTGAATGGTCCGGCTACAAGCCAATGGATAACAGCGAAGTACCTAACTATGTTCGTTACGGCGTACGTGAGTTCGGTATGTCTGCAATCATGAACGGTATCTCACTGCACGGCGGCCTGGTACCTTTCGGTGCAACCTTCCTGATGTTCTCAGAGTATGCGCGTAACGCACTGCGTATGGCTGCCCTGATGAAGATTCAGAGCATCTTCGTCTACACTCATGACTCAATCGGTCTTGGTGAAGATGGACCGACTCACCAGCCAGTCGAGCAGATTCCAACCCTACGTATGATCCCTAACATGTCTGTATGGCGTCCATGTGATGCTGTTGAATCAGCCGTCTGCTGGGCACAGGCAGTCGAGCGCAAGGATGGTCCTTCAACATTGATCTTCTCGCGCCAGGGTCTGCCACACCAGGAGCGCACCGACGCACAGATTGCCGACATCGCAAAGGGTGGTTACATCCTGCGTGACTGTGACGGCACTCCGGATGCAATCATTCTCGCAACTGGTTCAGAAGTGGCACTTGCTACAGGCGCTGCTGACGAGTTGTCGGGCAAGAAAATTCGCGTTGTCTCCATGCCGTCTGTTGATGCATTCGAGGCACAGGATGACAGCTACCGCTCATCTGTACTGCCAAAAGGCGTTCCTACTGTTGCGGTTGAAGCTGCAGTACCTGATGCATGGTACAAGTATGCCGACGCAGTTATCGGTATCAACCGTTTCGGTGAGTCAGCGCCTGCAGGCGAACTCTTCAAGGAGTTCGGCTTCACCGTCGAGAATGTCGTTAGCACAGTCAACGGCGTGCTGGCGTAAGAGTTTCATCAGGGCCTGTGCAAACTGGCCCTGGAATACAATTTAGTAAGTAATAATCAGGAGAAAATTATGACAATTAAAGTCGGTATTAACGGTTTTGGCCGTATCGGTCGCATGGCTTTCCGTGCAATCGCAAAGGATTTTCCGGAAATCGAAGTTGTTGGTATCAACGACCTGCTGGACAACGACTACCTCTCATACATGCTGAAGTATGACTCGGTCCACGGTAACTTCAACGGTGATATCGCTGTCAACGGCGACACCATGACAGTCAACGGCAAGAACATTCGCCTGACTGCAGAGCGTGATCCGGCAGACCTCAAGTGGGGCGACGTTGGAGCAGACATCGTTCTCGAGTGTACCGGTTTCTTCCTGACCGAAGAGGGTTGTCAGAAGCACATCGACGCTGGCGCCAAGAAAGTTGTTATGTCAGCGCCTTCAAAGGACGGCACTCCAATGTTTGTCTTCGGTGTTAACCATGACGAGTACGCTGGCCAGGCAATCATCTCTGCTGCTTCCTGTACCACTAACTGTCTCGCACCTGTTGCCAAGGTTCTGAACGACAAGTGGGGCATCAAGCGCGGCCTGATGACGACTGTTCACGCTGCAACTGCTACCCAGAAAACTGTTGATGGTCCTTCAATGAAAGACTGGCGCGGTGGTCGCGGTATCCTCGAGAACATCATTCCTTCATCAACTGGTGCTGCAAAGGCAGTTGGCGTAGTTCTGCCTGAGCTGAACGGCAAGCTGACTGGTATGGCGTTCCGCGTACCGACTTCAGACGTTTCTGTTGTTGACCTGACTGTTGAGCTCAACAGCGAAGCTGATTACGCAGACATCTGTGCAGCAATGAAAGAAGCTTCAGAGAATGGCGACATGAGCAAGACTCTGGGTTACACCGACGAGAAAGTTGTATCAACTGACTTCCGTGGCTGTGGCTTCTCTTCTATCTTCGATTCAGAAGCTGGTATCGCACTGGACGGCACTTTCGTGAAAGTTGTCTCCTGGTACGACAACGAGTATGGCTACACTTGTAACATGCTGCGTTTCATGGAGCACGTTGCTGCAAACTAAGGTATCGATGCCTGCCGGTTTCTGACCGGCAGGCACAATTACCTGAACTGATAGTTTTGCGAATCTGCTCAAGGCAGTTCGATTGCGCTGGTTCGCAGAGCTATTTGTTAAGAACCGATTCTTTTTAACAAATAGCTTTTTATTCATTTTTAGTCTTATGACAGTTGGAGCCTTTTATGTCCTTCATTAAACTGACCGACCTCGACCTTGCCGGCAAGCGCGTGCTGATTCGTGCTGATCTGAATGTACCTGTAAAAGATGGAAAAGTAACTTCCGATGCACGTATCTCTGCATCAATGCCAACCATTGAGCACTGTGTAGCAGCTGGTGCAAAAGTGCAGGTGATGTCACATCGCGGCCGCCCTGAAGAGGGTAAGGTTGATGATGAGAACTCAATGCAGCCGATTGCTGACGATATGTCTGCCAAGCTTGGCAAAGAGGTTCGCCTGGTCAAGGATTACCTCGACAACGCACCAGAGATTGCCGACGGTGAAGTGGTCCTGTTCGAGAACGTTCGTTTCAATGCAGGTGAGAAGACAGACAACGAAGATCTGGCGAAGCAATATGCTGCACTTTGTGATGTATTCGTTATGGATGCTTTCGGTACTGCGCATCGCGCCCAGGCTTCTACACACGGTGCCGGTAAATTTGCACCGACTGCCTGTGCCGGACTGCTGCTGGCAAGCGAACTCGATAACCTCGCGAAAGCACTGGCTAAGCCAGCGCGTCCGATGGTTGCTATCGTTGGCGGTTCCAAGGTTTCTACCAAGCTGACCGTTCTCGAGGCACTCTCCGAGAAGGTTGACCAGCTGGTTGTTGGTGGCGGTATTGCGAATACCTTCCTCAAGGCGATGGGTAACAACGTTGGTAAATCACTATGCGAAGATGATCTCGTCGGTACAGCTCAAGAGCTGGTCGAGAAGATGAAAGAGCGTGGTGCCAACATTCCAATCGCGACCGACGTGGTCTGCGGCAAGGAGTTCAGCGAGACAGCCGAGGCAACCCTCAAGGCTGCAGGCGATGTTGAAGATGACGACATGATTTTCGATATTGGTCCTGACAGTGCCAAAGAACTTGCAGAGATCATCAGTAAAGCAGGCACTATCGTCTGGAACGGCCCTGTCGGCGTATTTGAATTCGACCAGTTCGGCGAAGGAACCAAGACCGTTTCAATGGCGATTGCCGATGCAGACGGATTCAGCCTCGCAGGTGGTGGTGATACCATCGCAGCAATCCAGAAATATGATATCTATGACAAGGTGTCGTACATCTCAACCGCTGGCGGTGCTTTCCTCGAATATCTCGAGGGCAAGACATTGCCTGCAGTTGCCATGCTTGAAGAACGCGCCAAGGGATAAGCAACGCTACTATGCCTAAACGTACAAAAATTGTCGCAACACTCGGTCCGGCTACCGATGATCCAAAAGTCATCGATGACCTGATTACCGCTGGTGTCGACGTGGTTCGTATCAACCTCTCGCACGGTAGCCATGAAGAGCATGCCGAGCGTGCAGAGCAGTTGCGCAATCGCGCACGTGCCAGTGGCCGCCAGGTTGGCGTTCTGGTCGATCTGCAGGGGCCAAAGATTCGTACTGGCCAGTTCAAGGATGGCGAGGTCAAGCTCGAAATTGGCGCATCCTTTACTATCGACATCGATTATCCGATCGACGAAGGCAACATCGACATTGTCGGTTGTACCTACAAGCAGTTGCCAAGTGATCTTTCTCGCGGCGACACACTGCTCATCAATGATGGCAAGATTGTCCTCTGGGTAGAAGATGTCAATGGCAACAAGATCTCCTGTAAGGTTCAGGTCGGCGGTCCGCTGTCTGACAACAAGGGTATCAACAAGCAGGGCGGAGGACTTTCTGCTCCTGCTCTGACTGACAAGGACAAGCACGACATTGCCTTCGCTGCAAAAATCGATGCTGACTATCTTGCTGTCTCCTTTGTGCAGTCTGCCGATAACGTCGAGATGGCGCGCTCACTGTTGCAGGAACAGGGTGGTTCAGCTGCGATAGTCGCCAAGATCGAACGTGCCGAGGCACTTGATGTTATCGAGTCGATCATCGATGCAACTGACATCATCATGGTGGCACGCGGAGATCTCGGTGTTGAGATTGGTGATGCCGAATTGCCTGCAGCACAGAAAATGCTGATCCGCAAAACGCGTGAGCGCAACAAGGTCGTCATTACTGCGACACAGATGATGGAATCGATGATTGAGAATCCGATTCCGACACGTGCCGAGGTATTCGACGTTGCAAATGCTGTGCTCGACGGTACCGATGCTGTCATGCTCTCTGGTGAGAGTGCGGTTGGTAAATATCCTGCGAAGGCAGTCGAAGCGATGGGACGTGTCTGCTTTGAAGCAGAGAAGCAGTCAATTGCACGAAAATCTGATCACAGGCTGCACACCCATTTCGGACGTGTCGATGAAGCCATTGCGATGGCGGCCATGTATACAGGCAACCATCTCAACGTCGCTGCCATTGCGGCACTGACCGAGTCGGGTTCAACGGCACTGTGGATGTCACGTATCAGCTCGGGTATTCCGATCTTTGCGATGACGGAGCTGGTGGCGACACGCAGAAAGGTGACACTCTACCGCGGTGTTTACCCGATCAGCTTTCACCCGCTCGAATCTGATTCGCAGCGCATCAACCAGGAAGTTGTTGATGAGCTCCTGCGTCGCGGCGCAGTACGCGACGGTGACCTTGTGATTATCACCAAGGGTGATTTCCAGGGTCTCGAAGGTGGTACAAATGTAATGAAAATCGTGCGTGTCGGCGAGCATATTCTGCCCGACTGATTTGCAGGATTACTGCTGAGCGAAAACGCGGGCATGTGCCCGCAATGTATACATTTTGTTAAAGAAATTTCAATAAACAGAAGGAGACAATCATGGCTCTGATTTCAATGCGCCAATTGCTTGATTACGCTGCCGAGAACGATTTCGGTATGCCGGCTTTCAACGTCAACAACATGGAGCAGGTGCATGCCATCATGCAGGCTGCTGACGAAGTTGATGCACCAGTTATCATGCAGGGTTCTGCCGGTGCGCGTTCATACGCGGGCGAGCCCTTCCTGCGTCGCCTGATCCAGGCGGCAGTTGAGATGTACCCGCACATTCCTGTTGTTATGCACCAGGATCACGGCTCTGAGCCAGCAGTATGCCTGCGCTCTATCCAGTCAGGTTTTACCTCCGTCATGATGGACGGCTCACTGATGGCTGATATGAAGACACCTTCTTCATTCGAGTACAACGTTGACGTGACCCGTACCGTAGTTGACATGGCACACGCCGGTGGCGTAACCGTTGAGGGCGAGCTGGGTTGTCTCGGTTCACTTGAAACCGGTGAGATGGGTGAAGAAGATGGCCACGGCGCTGAAGGCAAGCTCGATATGGATCAGCTGCTGACCGGTGTTGAAGAAGCTGCCGATTTCGTCAAGGCGACCAACGTTGATGCACTTGCGATTGCTATCGGTACTTCACACGGTGCCTACAAGTTCACCAAGGAGCCAACTGGCGATGTCCTGCGTATCGACCGCATCAAGGAGATCCACGAACGCATCCCCAACACGCACCTCGTTATGCACGGTTCATCATCTGTTCCACAGGACTGGCTTGAGATCATCAACAGCCACGGTGGTGAGATGGGTCAGACCTATGGCGTTCCTGTTGAGGAGATCGTTGAAGGCATCAAGTACGGTGTTCGCAAGGTTAACATCGATACCGATCTGCGTATGGCATCAACCGGTGCTGTCCGTCGTCACCTGATGGAGAACCCTTCCAGCTTCGATCCACGCAAGTTCCTCAAAGTCTCAACTGCGGCAATGAAGGATATCTGTAAGGCTCGTTACGAGGCATTCGGCTGTGCCGGTCATGCATCGAAGATTACTGCCAAGTCACTTGAAGTGATGTTTGCAGAATATGCATCCGGTTCGCTGGACCAGAAAATCAGCTGATAACGTTAATCAGCTTGATGAAAAAGGCCGCACGTTGTGCGGCCTTTTTTTATGATCGCAAGAACACCCTGGTTTGAAGCGACTTTACGAAGTGAGGTTGTTTTCCGTCATTATTATGCTTTGACCCTCACATGGTCTTCATGTAGTTTGGCCTGTCACTTTTGCTGGGTTAAATATATATAAAGATATGGATGAAAATTGGATTAAACAGCTTTTTAGTCAGCATGATCTGACTAGAATGGGACATGCTCAGAGGAAGGATGACCTTAACCTCGGTCTTGGATGGCTATATTATGCGATTACACGCATTTACAAACCAAAAACGTGCGTATGTATTGGTTCCTGGCGTGGATTTGTACCAATGCTTCTGGCTAAAGGTGTCACTGATAATATTGAAGATGGCAATGTTACATTTATTGATCCTTCAATGGCTGATGATTTCTGGAAAGATAGTGAAAAGAACGATGAGTGGTTTGGCAGTTTCGGTCTGAATAATATTGAACCCCACCTTTACACCACCCAGGATTTTGTTAATACAGAAATGTACAATAAACTTGATTCTATCGATTTATTATTTGTTGACGGTTACCATACACGGGACCAGGCAAAATTCGATTTTGAAGCTTTTGAACCGAAACTTTCCGAAAATGCAATCGTCTTCTTTCATGATAGTCTCAAAAAGAAACCATCCCGGATATATGGCAAAGACAACGTGTATCAATACTCAGTTGTCGATTACATTGACGAACTTAAACAACGGCAAGACCTTCAGATATTCGATTTCCCCGTTCTAAATGGAGTCACGATCCTTCGTAAACTACCCTGTGAGGATGTGTAAACACCCATAGGATAGTAATTTACCAAATGATAAAGACAATGAAACAGCGATGAATGAATCTCTCTGGGTTATTACTTCCTTTTTTAACCCAACAGGTCACCGTTGGCGCCTAGAGTGTCTACATGCTTTCAGGCATCACCTGGGAGCACCGCTCGTAGTTATAGAACTGGCTCTACCAGGACAGGAATGTCTATCTTCTGACGATGCAGATAAAGTTATTACAATTTCGGGTGACCCAAAGATATGGCAAAAGGAACGTCTTCTGAACATCGCACTCAAACAGTTGCCACCAGAAGCAGAGTATGTCGCCTGGATTGATTGCGACATTGTATTCGACAGACCCGAATGGATCGATCAAACAATAGAGCTATTAAACTCAGGTAAACAGTTCGTACAGCCATTTGATACTGTTTTTCGCCTGCCGAAAATTGAATCCGCAGAGATGTACAGCATTGATGCATTACGCGCAGCAACACCGGTTAGTCATAAACCATCATTCGGGTGGGCTCTGCATGAAGGCAACTACTCCACTAAATCAATAACAACGGGGCAAGGTGATGCTGGTAATGGTCTCAATATCAATAAGGCATATGGCGTTACCCACGGTGTTGCATGGGCTGCGCATCGAGATCAATTGTGTAAAGTCGGGTTATACGATGCCTGCATTATCGGTGGAGGCCCCTCGGCTATGGCCATGGCTATTATCGGTGAACCTGAATTACTTATCCAAAAGCGCCCAATGTCAGAAGCGCATTATCAACACTATTTAAAATGGGCTAGTTCCTTTAATCAAAACCGTGTCAACGATATCGGTTTCATTCCAGGTACGGCCTTCCATCTCTGGCATGGCCCATATGAGAACAGACGCTATCACGACAGACACTTTAAACTGAAGGAGTTGGGTTTCAATCCGCAAACCGATATAGAACTTGCAGAAAATGAAACGTGGCGTTGGAATCCGAATTCCGTAGCGCTCAGAATGGCTATTGATGAGTATTTTTCCAGTCGGCAATAAGGTTAACTCGTTTCATCGTCTGAATCGTCGGAAGTTTCGAGGACTCTTGTGGCATGCTTAATAGAAGGATTTCCGACGTAATTGCCCGTCTTGCTTGACCTGATTGCGCGCGTCTTACTCTGACTATCAATATCATCCATAACCTCTCGCGCACGAACGACATCCCGCTCATGCCTTGAGCTAAACACTCGCTCAATAACAGGTACCTGTTCCGGGTGAATTGCTTTCTTCCCGGAAAAACCGTTGGCACACGAGAATGCAACCTCTTCTTCAATCAGCGCTTGCCAGCCACTCCCTGATTTAGGTAATACTCTTGATGTTGAATCGATCAGGTCCAGACCATGTCGTTTAGAGGCTATAACCAGTTCACAGATGATATGTTGGAGTATGGGTAGTGTGTAGTCCCGCTCTATGTCTAATTCCAATGTCATGTCACCTGCACCGAACCCAATATTTTTGATGCCGGTCTGTTGGGCAGATTCCATGATGATATCTCTGTTCTCATACCCTTTCAGGGCTTCGATAGTAGGTATGATTGGTGTTGAGTCACTGTGAAGGTGTTCAAGAGCAATTATGTCTTCCCGACCACTGCATTTGGGAATCTTTACTCCAAAATGACGCGTATCAAAGGAATGCAGCCATTTCAGGTCGTCTGAAAAGAATTCACTTGATCGGTCATTAATTCTGACCCAACATCGAAATAAGTCACCGCAGGTGTCCGAGTATTCAGTAAACACGCTACGAAGTAATTCCCTTGCGGACTCCTTATACTCGTCACGAATACTGTCTTCGAGGTCGAAAATGATGGCATATGGCACCATTGTCGGATCGAATGTATTCTTCAGCTTCCGCTGCGCGCCAAGGAGAGAGAATCGAAGGCGCGTAGTCCCCGGTAGCCACTAGGCGAGACTGTTTTTCTGACGTGCGCCAGCGCCAAAGGAAA
>NZ_MPRK01000121.1 GCF_002021095.1 Solemya elarraichensis gill symbiont
ATGACGCCCTACTCGAAGTTTGGCATCTACCCTGCAGCTGCACTCGTGCTGTTACTGTTGCTGGCGGCCCGCTTGTCAGGCCGCGAAAATTAATCAGCCGACGAAATGACCGCTTCTGAGTCTCTCTGCTTCCATCGACTCCACTTCGCGCGCACCTGAAATAACAATATTCGGATCAGGCACATAATCCAGCTCTGTGTTACCTCGCTTGTAGGGAACAGCGTTCAGAATCACACGCATTGCATTGAGCCGCGCAGCAAACTTGTCATTCGAGCGAATCACTGTCCACGGCGCGTGGTTGGTATGCGTCTTTTTCAGCATCTCGTACTTCTGGTTGGTGAAGTCATCCCAGCGTTCCTGCGCCTGCAAATCGACCTCACTCAATTTCCACTGACGCAGAGGGTCTGTCTTGCGGCGTTCGAAACGGCGTTCCTGCTCATCCTTGGTGACACTGAAATAGAGTTTGACGAGAATTGTTCCCTGCCTCACCAGGTCCTTCTCAAAACCGGTAACACCACGCATGAAGTTCGCGTACTCCTCGGGTGTACAGAAACCGAAGATAGGCTCGACCACGGCGCGGTTATACCAGCTGCGGTCAAACAGCACGACTTCTCCACCTCGCGGGAACTGGGCAACGTAGCGCTGAAAAAACCACTGGCTGCGCTGGTTCTCGGTTGGCTTGCCGAGAGCAACAACACGATTGTGTTTCTCGTTCATGTAGCGGGTCACACGACGAATCGTGCCGCCCTTGCCGGAGGCGTCACGCCCCTCGAACAAAATGATCATGCGGCGCCCGGTTTCCTCAAGATATTTCTGCATGAGAATCAACTCGGCCTGGTAGGGCTTGAGTGACTGCTCCTCGCGCCTGCGCTTAAGCGCTTTCTTCGCCGCTTTCTTCAGATTCTGCTCTGCGTTCTTTGCCTCTTCGTATGCAGCAAGCAGCTCTTCTGGTGTCATCTGCTGACCATTTACTTCAATCATTTTGTGTATCGATCCTGAATTTCTGTTAACAACAGGAATTATCTCACAGGCCAATTGTGCATTGCGTGATATGAATCAATGATTTATATGGGGTAGTACGTGAATGTGCTGCTAGAAGATCCAGGCCAGCATGAGCCAGATAAAAATGAAAAAGGTGAAAAAGCCGCCAATCATATACTGCACTTCGCCGATCAACCCGTCACCCGCAGCGACTGCGAGAACGATCATTACCACGAGGGTAACAAAAAAGCCGATGCCAGCGGCATCCTTGAGCCCCAGCCCCGTATTCAAGTCAGCGACAGAGACGATCTCACCAAGCGCCGGTAGCATCAGAACTGCGGCTCCAACAAGCACCAACACCAACAAGATCAATGCAATGGCGGTCTTGCGAGAATCATTTTGGTCCCTGTTGTCTGTATCACCAAGCACGCTCGATTCCCCGTATCAGGTTAAATCACGAATTTTGTGTGGATCTGGCATTCCCTTGGCAACAAATTCCGGTGTATCACCAGCAGTATAGACTTCGATCGTACCTGAGCCCATGATGCGATCCAGAAATGTCTGCTTGACCTTGACTGTTCTGACACTACTGATATTGATCTCGGCGTTACTCTTGCTCAGCAAGCCCTCTTCAAAATGAATTTCGGTATCCGTTACCACCAGCTTCGAAGCCTTGTTTTTGACATACCATGTCAGCAGGATGATTACGCCGGCGCCTACAAGACCGAGTGACAGAACAGCTTTGTAAATGGGTACCTCGACAATAATGCCAAGTGCAATCCCTAAAGGAAACAGCAACAGGGTAATGATAAATCCTATCGGATTGGTCTTGAACATGGTTGGATGTTCTGCATAGAGCACGTTCATTATTACTGATCCCTTTTTTACAGATGATGAAATGAGTTTAGCACAACTTTTTTACCACTTGTGTTACTCCCCTGACGCCTCCGGGCCTGACAACAAGGCATCAATAATCGCCGCTCTCCATGAAGTTTCTTCATGCAGACTTTCGCCGCTCATCAGTTTGATCAACTGACTACGCGAGGCAATTATTCCCGGCGCAATCGTGTCGCGAGTGGCAATCGTTTGCAGCTGAGATTCCAGTTCTGCGAGGCGCTTCTTTTGCTCTCCTTTGAGGCGCGGCTTCTGCGCCTCGTGAATCCAGCTGGCGCCAGGTAACTGGCGCACTTCCGAGGCAATGTGCAGCAGTTTTTTTGCATAACGCTCAAGCTGACGCTGTGACTTCCTGTCAAGGGCGAGCAGCTCCTCGACTGTAAGGGGCTGGTTCTGAGCATACTCAAGCAGGAAGCCATCACCAAGAACCCACTTGCGCGGTAAATCCTTTTTCATCGCCATCTCCTCGCGCCACTCCACGAGTTGCTGCAGCAGGGTCAACTGCTGCGGATTGAGGCGATGACGTCCCTTGACCTTCAGCCAGGCATTCTTCGGGTCAACCCGGTGCAGCGATTCTCTCTCAAGCAACTCCATCTCCTCTCGCATCCACGCATGTCGATGCAGACGCGTCAATTCGGCATCGAGATGCTGATAGAGCTTCCACAGCCAGGTCACATCGGCGTAGGCATAGTCGAGCTGCTTATCACTCAACGGACGTCCGCACCAGTTACTTCGCGTTACATCCTTCGGCAGTACAACATCGAACACCGCCTCGACCAGCCGCGCATAGCCGCTCTGTTCTCCCGCGCCGACAAGGTCAGCTGCCACCTGGGAGTCAAACAGCGGCTGCGGAACCTCGCCCCACTCGTGCAACAAAAGTTCAAGGTCCTGGCGTGCCGAGTGGAACACCTTGAGGCGGCTTCTGTCACACACAAAGTCTTGTAATGGCGCAAGATTCCTGATCGTCAGCACATCGACAGCCACCGCCTCATCCTGCCAGCACATCTGCAACAGGCAGAGTTTCGGGTAGTAAGTACGTTCACGTAAAAACTCGGTATCGACAGTGATGATATCGGCATCCTGCCAGCGTTTTAGCAGCTCTTCGAGCTGCGCGTCCGTTTCAATTAGTTGATGAGGCATTGGTTGGCTTCGAATTCAAATGTATGATGCCATGATACACATTTAGAATAAGCAACATGCATATACATATTCTGGGAATCTGCGGCACCTTCATGGGTGGCATCGCCCTGCTGGCGCAGCAGGCGGGTCACCGCGTGACGGGTTCCGATGCCCATGTCTATCCTCCCATGAGTGACCAGCTGGAAGCTGCCGGCATCGAGCTGATGAGTGGTTACGAGGCGGAGCACCTGAAGCCTGCGCCCGATGTTGTCGTGGTCGGCAATGCCATGACACGTGGCAATCCGGCAGTTGAATACATGCTTGATGCGGGACTGCGTTACACATCCGGCCCGCTGTGGCTCGCCGAACAGATTCTCAATGACCGCTGGGTAATCGCTGCTGCAGGTACCCATGGCAAAACCACTACCAGCGGTATGATTGCCTGGATTCTGGAAGATGCAGGCCTCAATCCCGGCTTTTTGATTGGCGGTGTACCGAAAAACTTCGGCCTCTCGGCACGCCTGGGCGATGCACCCTTCTTCGTCGTCGAGGCGGATGAGTACGACACGGCTTTCTTCGACAAACGCTCCAAATTCCTGCATTATCGCCCGCGAACCGCCGTACTCAACAACCTTGAATTCGATCATGCGGACATCTTTGATGACCTGCAGATGATTCAGCGCCAGTTTCATCACCTTGTACGTACTGTGCCGGGCAATGGCCTGCTGATCGCACCGGCGGATGACCAGCCACTAAAAGAAGTTCTGGAGATGGGATGCTGGACACCTCTCGCAACTCTCGGCCCTGATGGCAACTGGCAGGCCGAATTGCTCGAGGCCGACGGCAGCCGCTTCCGCGTAAGTATCGACGGAACCGAAGCCGGAGTTGTTGAATGGGAGCTGACGGGTGATCATAATGTTCGAAATGCGCTCGCATCTATTGCAGCCGCTCGTCACGCTGGTGTTCCGACATCTGTGGCAATCGAGGCGCTGGGCAAGTTCGAGAACGTCAAGCGTCGCATGGAACTGCGTGGTGAGGTCGAGGGCATTCGCCTGTATGATGACTTCGCACATCACCCGACAGCAATTGAAACAACGCTCACGGGATTACGCAAACAGGTCGGAGATGCACGCATCATCGCAGTACTAGAACCACGTTCGAATACCATGCGCATGGGTATTCATGCAGATTCATTACCGGCCTCATTGCAGCAGGCTGACCGCGTGCTGGTTTACTCGCCGGCATCTCTTGAATGGGATGCAGAGAGTGTTTTCAGGCCACTCGGCAACAAGGCTGAAGTCTGTTCCGAAAGCAAAACGATTGTCGATCTGTTGAAACAGGAAGCGAAAGCAGGGGACACGATCCTGGTGATGAGCAACGCTGGTTTCGAAAATATCCATCAGCGCATTCTTGATGCACTGAATGAACGAGGGAGTTAACCATGGACATTGTTGATGACGGCCCCATAGCACTTGCCTGGACAGGGGCATCGGGTGCCGCTTATGGTCTGCGCCTGCTGGAGGAATTGCTTGCAGCAGACCGCGAAGTCTACCTGCTCTATTCACAAGCCGCGCTGATCGTCATGCAGATGGAGGCCGGACTGGAACTGCCATCACGTGCGGCAGACGCACAACAAGTGCTGTGTGACCATTTCAATATCAGCGACGACCAGCTCTCGGTATTTGGTCGCCAGCAGTGGATGGCGCCCGTCGCCAGCGGATCCAATCCACCGGCCGCCATGGTTATCTGCCCCTGCACTACCGGCAGACTCGGCAGCATAGCCAACGGCATTTGCGATGATCTTATCGACCGCAGTGCCGACGTCATGCTCAAGGAGCGTCGCTCTCTGATCATGGTCGTCAGGGAGACACCCTACTCTGAGATTCATCTTGAAAACATGCTGAAGCTGTCACGCGCAGGAGCGACCATCATGCCCGCCAATCCGGGATTTTATACCAATCCGAAAACTGTCAACGAGGTGGTGGATTTCATGGTGTCACGCATCCTCGACCATCTTGGCATTGAGAACTGGCTCAGCCAGCGCTGGGGAGACTAGCCCATGTCGCGCATCGGAGATGTATTCAGATTCCTGTACGGCCCGCCGCTCAGATTCCTGGCGTGGATCGCTGAGACCTACACCAGCAATCGTAATCGCGTCACAAGCTTGAAGGAGAACCCGCGTGTCGCCGGACTGATCCGCAATGCCGCAATTATCATCCTGCTGTTATGGGCCCTGATATGGATATTTGCACCCGACGAGTACCGTGAACGCCTGACCGAGGAGTTCAAGACTCAGATCGAGAAATACAACGCAGACTCTCAAGATTCGCCTGCACAGACTCCAGCACAGCAAGAGTCTCAACCGGCTGCGACTCAATCATTACAAACAGACCAAGAACGTCGTTGATCTTCTCCTGCAGAATATGCCCTGCATAGACCGGGCAATCTCCAAGCACAGCATCTGTCTTCCACAGGCGCAGAATCAACCGCTGGTCATCGGCCTGCCTGAGCATCTGCATAGTTGGTAACTGGCCCTTGTAGACTTTTGGTGGTGGAGGCAACTCGGTCCCCGGTGCATCCGTCAGG
>NZ_MPRK01000122.1 GCF_002021095.1 Solemya elarraichensis gill symbiont
TGTGCCAACCCGGATTCCGGGCAGCAGGGCCTGCATGCGTTGCATCAAGGTACCGTTGTGAACCCCTCCGCCGCAGACAAGCGCTCGCTCGGTGCCTGGAGCTTGTTTGTTGATCGCTTGTGTAATGGTGGCAGCGGTGAGTTCGAGCAGTGTTGCCTGGACATCTTCGGGGCGCAGCTTTTCGACCAGGTCGCCACCACGTTGCATTAGCCATGAAGGTTGAACTCTTCGGTGCCGGTACTTTTCGGAGGCTCGCGCAGGAAATAGGGGGCATTTATCAGCAGGGAAAGCAGCTCTTCTGAAACAGCTCCGCTGGCTGCCCAGCTGCCGTTATTGTCATATGAATCATTTCTGGCTCGCGAAATCCAGTCATCCATGAGCCGGTTGCCCGGTCCTGAATCGAATCCGGTCACCGCTGTCGCAGTATCCTTCGGCAGTATCGTCAGGTTGGCAATGCCGCCGATGTTGACGATCACACGTGTTTCGTCGGGTGAACTCAAAACAGCCTGGTGGAATGCCGGTGCAAGGGGTGCGCCCTGTCCGCCGACGGCCATGTCACGACGGCGAAAATCGGCAACGGTTGTGATGCCTGTAATTGCCGCAATGCGGTTCGGGTCACCTATCTGCAGCGTAAATGGGTGGGTGCTGTGCGGGCGATGGCGCACGGTCTGTCCGTGAGAGCCTGTCGCCTTGATCTGGTGTGCTGAAATGTTCGCTTTTTCGAGTAGTGCAATGACAGATTCGGCGAGTATTTCGCCTGCCCAGACATCAGTGTCGCCAAGTCTGTCGATTTCGTTCTCGCCTGGCAGGGCAAGTGCTTCCAGCTGTTGGCGTAATGCCGAGGGCCACTCGTGGCTGTGGGTATTTAGCAACTCAAGATTTTCATTCTCATCGATGCTGACAAGTGCGGCATCGATGCCGTCCATACTGGTGCCGGACATCAGGCCTATATAGAGTGATGCCGGCATTGGCCCTTATGGTTGCCCGGCAATCACGGGCGCTTTCAACTGATCAAGTTGCTGCAGCAGCGGCGCGGCCATCTTTTTGAACTGCGCCATTTTGTCGCCCTTGATCGGATCAGCTGCCGGTAACTTGTGGGAAAGCGGATCGACGTGTTTGTCGTTGATGCGAAACTCGTAGTGGAGGTGCGGGCCAGTCGCCAGTCCGGTTGAACCGACATAGCCGATGACCTCGCCCTGCTTCACCTTGTGGCCTTTTTTCAGGCCTTTCTTGAAGCCTTTCAAGTGGGCATAGACGGTGGTGTATTTTTTCCCGTGCTGCAGGTAGATGACCTTGCCATAGCCTCTCTGTTTCTGGATGATCTTGACAGAGCCGTTGCCGGTTGCCATCACGGGAGTGCCTCTCTTTGCGGCGTAATCGACGCCCTTGTGAGAACGCCAGCGCTTCAGTACCGGGTGGAATCTTGACTTGGTGAATTTCGAGCTGATGCGGGCGAAGTTGACCGGCGTGCGGGTAAAGGTCTTTTTACGGCTCTGGCCCTTTTCGTTGTAGTAGTCGACTGCTCCGTCTCTCTCGAAACGCACGACACGGAAGCTCTTGCCAGTATTGATGAACTCGGCTGCGAGAATGCTGCCGGTACCGAAAAATTCGCCGTCGATATATTTTGCTTCGTAGATCACCGAGAAGTAATCACCCGGCTGAATCTCCCTGGCAAAATCGATATCGAAATTGAACAGGCCGGCCATCTCGATGATAGTGCGGTCACTCAGTCCGGCTTTCTGGGCGTCAAGAAAAAGTGATGACGTGATGGTGCCGGAGGCGGTTACGACGCGCTTTTCGACATCCTGCTCCAGTACCGTGGCAATTGCGACATCCGCGTCGATGTCAAATTGCACGCTCTTGACCAGGTTGACCTCGTGAATCAGCAGGTCGAGTTCGCCTGTCCCTTCTTTGAAACGCAGCAGCAGTTTCTGCCCGGGCTTCAGGCTTCTTTCGATTGTCTTGCCTTCTTTTCCGCTATTGATGACGGCGTAGAGAGTGTTGGTGCCGATTCCCTGGGATGAGAAAATTGTCGACAATGTGTCGCCCGCTTGAATTTCGTGGATGACCCAGCGTTCCTCTATAGGTGCTGGTTCTGCCTGGGCCGGCTCTTCCGGTGTCACTGCCTCTTCAAGTGTCACTGCCTCATCGGGCGTGATTGTGGGTTCGCTGGCAGGTGGTATCAGGGGTGGTAGTTCTTCAGCCGGTTCCTCAATCGCCGTGATTGCTTGTGGTTCAATCGTGATTTCAACCGGTCCACTTTTCGTCGGGAAGTTACTGATCTGCCAGAAAATCAATGGTGCCAGCAGGAAGGCAAGAAACAGGAGCAGGATAATTTTATTATAGAGTGATTTCATCTCTAGCCAATTGTCTGGGGTTGTTTGTTAATCGATGTCAGCTGTATATGACATGCAGACGCTACCGAGGTTCACAATTATGACACGCAAGTTGCATCTATTCTGTTCTTTCGGGCTCCGCTGAGCAGATGCATATCATACACTTTCCATACGGTTGTTGCCTCTACTCCTGTATGCAGACGCGCCACGATTTGCCGGGCTGTGTGTGAATCTCTCCCTGCACGGCTGGAAATCATCGCATGCATGCTGTAAATTCCGAGCTCTTTTTCGAGTATTACTATATAGATGAAGCTGAAAAGCGGCCGGAGCAAGAGATGACAGGGGTAAGTGAGGCAATTGAGCTGATCTCAAGGGGAGCGGACGAAATTCTCCTCGTAGAGCAGTTGCAGAAAAAACTGGAGCAGGGCAGGCCGCTACGCATCAAGGCTGGATTTGACCCGACTGCGCCCGACCTTCACTTGGGACACACGGTGCTGATCAATAAGCTGCGCCAGTTCCAGGACCTTGGCCACGAGATTCTCTTTCTTATCGGCGACTTCACCGGCATGATCGGCGATCCCACCGGAAAGAATGTAACGCGCAAGCCGCTCAGCAGGGATGATGTTTTGCGCAATGCGGAAACCTACAAGGAGCAGGTATTCAAGATTCTGGACCCGGCAAAAACCACCGTGGTGTTCAATTCCGAGTGGATGGGCAAGATGGGCGCCGCCGACCTGGTGCAGCTGGCAGCGAAGAATACCGTCGCGCGCATGCTCGAACGCGATGATTTCAGCAAGCGCTATAAAGGCGGGCAGCCGATTGCTATCCATGAATTTCTCTATCCCCTGGTACAGGGCTACGATTCCGTGGAGCTGAAAGCCGATGTTGAACTCGGCGGTACCGATCAGAAATTCAACCTGCTGATGGGGCGCCAACTGCAGGAGGTCTATGGCCAGGAGCCGCAGGTCGTCCTGACCATGCCGATCCTCGAGGGGCTCGACGGGGTGCAGAAGATGTCCAAGTCGCTGAATAACTATATAAGGATCACCGACGCACCCGAGGAGATGTTCGGCAAGATCATGTCGATCTCCGACGACCTGATGTGGCGTTACTTCGAGCTGTTGAGCTTCCGCCCCATGAGTGAGATCGAGGGATTTCAGCAGCAGATTGCGGACGGGATGAATCCGAGAGACATCAAGTTCCTCCTTGCCGAGGAGCTAATTGGACGCTTCCACGATGAACAGAGCGCCGTGGCGGCGCGTGAAGCCTTTATCGCTCGCTTCCAGAAGGGCGCCATGCCCGATGAGATAGAAGAGAAGAGCCTGCAGCCGGCGGAAGGCGATAGCATGCCGATAGCCAATCTGCTCAAGGAAGCCGGGCTGGTATCCAGTACATCGGAAGCATACCGTATGATCAAGCAGGGTGCGGTCAAGGTTGACGGGCAAAAGCTGGGTGACCGCAATGCGCGATATGGTGAAGGCGATTGCCACGTATTTCAGGTCGGAAAACGCCGTTTTGCACGCGTCACAATCGGCTGATTAAGAGGGGCTGCAAAAAAAGTTTCACAAAAGTGTTGACCTTCTTTCTGCAGGCCCTATAATGCGCCCTCCCTAGCAGCACAGAGGCAAGCAAAACAGCTTCTGGAGAGCGAAAGGAAGGGTCGAAATTCGCAGTTTGAATGAGCTCCTCTGTTAATTAAAAAGATTCGCCAAATTGGTTGAAAATAGTAGTTGACAGGAACATGGCACGCTGTAGAATGCGCGCCTCGCTCGACGCCTCTTTAGCAGCGTGCAAACGGTGAAAAAAAGAGGTTGACAGTAAGTTTGAGGCATGTAGAATACGCGCCTCGTTGACGCCAACTAGGTTGACGCCAACCTATCAAACTTAAACTGAAGAGTTTGATCCTGGCTCAGATTGAACGCTGGCGGTATGCTTAACACATGCAAGTCGAACGCGAAAATACCTTCGGGTATGAGTAGAGTGGCGGACGGGTGAGTAACGCGTAGGAATCTGCCTAGTAGTGGGGGACAACTACCGGAAACGGTAGCTAATACCGCATACGCCCTACGGGGGAAAGCGGGGGATCTTCGGACCTCGCGCTATTAGATGAGCCTGCGTCGGATTAGCTAGTTGGTAGGGTAATGGCCTACCAAGGCGACGATCCGTAGCTGGTCTGAGAGGATGATCAGCCACATTGGGACTGAGACACGGCCCAAACTCCTACGGGAGGCAGCAGTGGGGAATATTGGACAATGGGCGAAAGCCTGATCCAGCAATACCGCGTGTGTGAAGAAGGCCTGCGGGTTGTAAAGCACTTTCAGTAGGAAGGAAAAGCCTCAAGTTAATAACTTTGGGTCTTGACGTAACCTACAGAAGAAGCACCGGCTAACTCCGTGCCAGCAGCCGCGGTAATACGGAGGGTGCAAGCGTTAATCGGAATTACTGGGCGTAAAGCGTACGTAGGCTGTTAGGTAAGTCAGATGTGAAAGCCCCGGGCTCAACCTGGGAACTGCATTTGATACTGCCTGGCTAGAATCTGGTAGAGGGTAGCGGAATTCCACGTGTAGCAGTGAAATGCGTAGATATGTGGAGGAACATCAGTGGCGAAGGCGGCTACCTGGACCAAGATTGACGCTGAGGTACGAAAGCGTGGGGAGCAAACGGGATTAGATACCCCGGTAGTCCACGCCGTAAACGATGTCAACTAGCCGTTGGGTTCTTTTATGGACTTAGTGGCGCAGCTAACGCGATAAGTTGACCGCCTGGGGAGTACGGTCGCAAGATTAAAACTCAAAGGAATTGACGGGGGCCCGCACAAGCGGTGGAGCATGTGGTTTAATTCGATGCAACGCGAAGAACCTTACCAGCTCTTGACATCCTCAGAACTTGTCAGAAATGACTTGGTGCCTTCGGGAACTGAGTGACAGGTGCTGCATGGCTGTCGTCAGCTCGTGTCGTGAGATGTTGGGTTAAGTCCCGTAACGAGCGCAACCCTTGTCCCTAGTTGCCAGCACATAATGGTGGGAACTCTAGGGAGACTGCCGGTGACAAACCGGAGGAAGGTGGGGACGACGTCAAGTCATCATGGCCCTTACGAGCTGGGCTACACACGTGCTACAATGGTCGGTACAGAGGGTTGCAAACCCGCGAGGGGGAGCTAATCCCAGAAAACCGGTCGTAGTCCGGATTGGAGTCTGCAACTCGACTCCATGAAGTCGGAATCGCTAGTAATCGCGAATCAGAATGTCGCGGTGAATACGTTCCCGGGCCTTGTACACACCGCCCGTCACACCATGGGAGTGGGTTGCACCAGAAGTGGCTAGACTAACCTTCGGGAGGTCGGTTACCACGGTGTGATTCATGACTGGGGTGAAGTCGTAACAAGGTAGCCGTAGGGGAACCTGCGGCTGGATCACCTCCTTAAATGAAAGTCATCTACGACGTCGATGGAGTACCCACACAAGTTACTTGAATCATGCAGACACGGGTCTCGCGTTCCAGATTCGAATGTGCCGACAAGACCCATAGCATTCGGGTCTATAGCTCAGTTGGTTAGAGCGCACCCCTGATAAGGGTGAGGTCGGTGGTTCAAATCCACCTAGACCCACCATTTTTGCGCTCAGCATTACGGGGCCATAGCTCAGCTGGGAGAGCGCCTGCCTTGCACGCAGGAGGTCGGCGGTTCGATCCCGCCTGGCTCCACCAATTTCTGCTAGTGTTAAGTGAAAAGCAATTGTGCTTTTCACTTTGCATTTGCGAAGTGTTTGCTCTTTAAAAATTAGGTTTAATCGAGAAAACAAGCGCTTTGGTGTAATTACCAAAAAACGTTACAAGCATTCGCTTAACTTAATAACTCGAAATAATCGGGTTTATCCTGAGTATTTGGGGTTATATGGTCAAGTGAATAAGCGTACACGGTGGATGCCTAGGCGGTAAGAGGCGATGAAGGACGTTGTAATCTGCGATAAGCTTCGGGGAGCTGATAAACAAGCTTTGATCCGGAGATTTCCGAATGGGGAAACCCACCCGTCATAAGACGGGTATCTTATACTGAATACATAGGTATATGAGGCGAACCCGGGGAACTGAAACATCTAAGTACCCGGAGGAAAAGAAATCAATTGAGATTCCCTAAGTAGCGGCGAGCGAACGGGGACCAGCCCTTAAGTTCTTGGTGTGATAGTGGAACAGTCTGGAAAGTCTGGCGATACAGGGTGATAGCCCCGTACACTAAATCTATCCTTGAATGAAATCGAGTAGGACGGGACACGTGACATCCTGTTTGAACATGGGGGGACCATCCTCCAAGGCTAAATACTACTTACCGACCGATAGTGAACCAGTACCGTGAGGGAAAGGCGAAAAGAACCCCGTTGAGGGGAGTGAAATAGAACCTGAAACCGTGTACGTACAAGCAGTAGGAGCCCTTCGGGGTGACTGCGTACCTTTTGTATAATGGGTCAGCGACTTACTTCTCAGTGGCAAGCTTAACCGAATAGGGGAGGCGTAGGGAAACCGAGTCTTAATAGGGCGTTTAGTCGCTGGGAGTAGACCCGAAACCGGGCGATCTATCCATGGCCAGGGTGAAGGTGAAGTAACATTCACTGGAGGCCCGAACCCACTTATGTTGAAAAATGAGGGGATGAGCTGTGGATCGGAGTGAAAGGCTAATCAAGCCCGGAGATAGCTGGTTCTCCTCGAAAGCTATTTAGGTAGCGCCTCGTGTATCACCTATGGGGGTAGAGCACTGTTTCGGCTAGGGGGTCATCCCGACTTACCAAACCGATGCAAACTCCGAATACCTTAGAGTGCAATCACGGGAGACACACGGCGGGTGCTAACGTCCGTCGTGGAAAGGGAAACAACCCAGACCGCCAGCTAAGGTCCCAAAATCATATCTCAGTGGGAAACGATGTGGGAAGGCCCAGACAGCCAGGAGGTTGGCTTAGAAGCAGCCATCCTTTAAAGAAAGCGTAATAGCTCACTGGTCGAGTCGGCCTGCGCGGAAGATTTAACGGGGCTTAAGATATGTACCGAAGCTGCGGATGCATGTTTACATGCATGGTAGAGGAGCGTTCTGTAAGCGGTTGAAGGTGTGCTGTAAGGCATGCTGGACGTATCAGAAGTGCGAATGCTGACATGAGTAACGATAAAGGGGGTGAGAGGCCCCCTCGCCGAAAACCCAAGGTTTCCTGCTCAACGCTAATCGGAGCAGGGTTAGTCGGCCCCTAAGGCGAGGCAGAAATGCGTAGTCGATGGGAAACAGGTTAATATTCCTGTACCGCTTATCATTGCGATGGAGGGACGGAGAAGGCTAGACCAGAACACAGTCGGTTTTGTGTATCTAAGGTCGTAGGCAGATCTTTTAGGTAAATCCGGAAGGTCAATGCTGAGAACTGATGGCGACGGATCTACGGATCCGGAGTGGTCGATGCCATACTTCCAGGAAAATCTTCTAAGCTTCAGATGATAAGTGACCGTACTCTAAACGGACACACGTGGGTAGGGTGAGAATCCCAAGGCGCTTGAGAGAACTCGGGTGAAGGAACTAGGCAAAATGGTACCGTAACTTCGGGAGAAGGTACGCCCTTGCCGGTGATCGGACTTGCTCCGTAAGCTGGTGGGGGTAGCATTAAAATGGTGGCTGCAACTGTTTATTAAAAACATAGCACTCTGCAAACACGAAAGTGGACGTATAGGGTGTGACGCCTGCCCGGTGCCGGAAGGTTAATTGATGGGGTTAGCTTCGGCGAAGCTCCTGATCGAAGCCCCGGTAAACGGCGGCCGTAACTATAACGGTCCTAAGGTAGCGAAATTCCTTGTCGGGTAAGTTCCGACCTGCACGAATGGCGTAATGATGGCCACACTGTCTCCACCCGAGACTCAGTGAAATTGAAATAGCTGTTAAGATGCAGTTTACCTGCGGCTAGACGGAAAGACCCCGTGCACCTTTACTACAGCTTTGCACTGGACTTTGAGCCTACTTGTGTAGGATAGCTGGGAGGCTTTGAAACCGGATCGCCAGATTCGGTGGAGCCAACCTTGAAATACCAGCCTGGTATGTTTGAAGTTCTAACCTCGACCCGTAATCCGGGTTAGGGACAGTGTATGGTGGGTAGTTTGACTGGGGCGGTCTCCTCCCAAAGAGTAACGGAGGAGCGCGAAGGTACCCTCAGCGCGGTCGGACATCGCGCAATGAGTGCAATAGCATAAGGGTGCTTGACTGAGAGACAGACACGTCGATCAGGTACGAAAGTAGGCTATAGTGATCCGGTGGTTCTGTATGGAAGGGCCATCGCTCAACGGATAAAAGGTACGCCGGGGATAACAGGCTGATACCGCCCAAGAGTTCATATCGACGGCGGTGTTTGGCACCTCGATGTCGGCTCATCACATCCTGGGGCTGAAGTCGGTCCCAAGGGTATGGCTGTTCGCCATTTAAAGTGGTACGCGAGCTGGGTTTAGAACGTCGTGAGACAGTTCGGTCCCTATCTGCCGTAGGCGTTTGAGACTTGAGGGAAGCTGCTCCTAGTACGAGAGGACCGGAGTGGACGAACCTCTGGTGTTCCGGTTGTCACGCCAGTGGCATTGCCGGGTAGCTATGTTCGGAAGGGATAACCGCTGAAAGCATCTAAGCGGGAAGCCCCTCCCAAGATTAGGTCTCACTGGACCTTTAAGGTCCCTGAAGGGTCGTTGAAGACTACAACGTTGATAGGTCGGGTGTGGAAGCGCAGTAATGCGTGAAGCTAACCGATACTAATTGCCCGTGAGGCTTGACCATATAACACCCAAATATTCAGGCGTAACAGCTGCCTGAATGGGTGAAGCGAAAGCTTGAAACGAGCGTTTGTTTGATCGATTAAACCGAATTTGTATAGACGACCAAGTCGGATATACGAGCCAGTTTTCCCGGCGGCAATAGAACATTGGAACCACCTGATCCCATACCGAACTCAGAAGTGAAACGATGTATCGCCGATGGTAGTGTGGGGTTTCCCCATGTGAGAGTAGGTCACTGCCGGGCTTTAATACCAAAAACCCCGATCGAGAATGCGGTCGGGGTTTTTCTTTGTCACTGGAATGGCATCCGTATACCTGGGAATCAGCACTTCCACCACCATTTG
>NZ_MPRK01000123.1 GCF_002021095.1 Solemya elarraichensis gill symbiont
GACGCAGCACCTCACTCCTGAACTGGCTTTTTGATTGCTGCGCATCATCCAGTGCCGACTCGGACGCCAGTTTTGAACCGAGCCGGCTAAGGCGGTCAACTTCTCTCTGTGCTAGCACACTGTTTTCGCGAGCCACCTCAAGCAGGGCCCTGTCTCGCTCGAAACTGCGCTTCTCCTGCTCGAGAGCCAGTTCGGCCTCAGTGAGCTGATCCCTGTAATCAGCATCATCAATCGAAACCAGCACGGCACCCTGGCTGACCCTGTCTCCAGCTACAACATGAATTTCCGTGACACGTCCCTCGACCTCAAAATGCAGCAGGCTGCGAAACCTGGGTTCGACTCGCCCGTGGAACAGGCGCAAGGGCTTAAGAGTGGTGGCTGACACAGTCACAGTCTCGACACGCGCCGGCTGTATCTCTCGAGTTTCGCTCACAGGTTCAGGACGGGTCGCAAGTAAAAACGCGACAAGCGACACAATTACCAATAGAATGGCAACGAAAATAGTGGCAGACTTTCCATCGAATCTCATTGAAGCGCCCGGGATAAATGTGTCAATCTGTGCATTCTAAATCAACTGGCCCTGATAACCTGTGAAAATGTGACACCTGTGACAAGATTTCATGCCATACAGTTCACCCTGCTATTGACTGGCTCCATGGTTGCTAACAGCACTATGGCAGCGGTCGAACACTCTTGCCTCGCCCAGCCTGTAACATCGATAGCGGATATTTCTGATGATCTGGTCATCGATGCAGGGCATGCGTCATGGAATATGCATAGTGAAAAACTGCAAATGGGCGGAGGTGTGCAGCTGCGACAGAAGAGCCAGCACATTTCTGCCAACAGTGTCACTTACGACAAGCGCGGCGGCAGAATAGACGCAACAGGCAACGTCATTATTCGCCAGCCCGGCTATAGCTTCTCAACACAGGAAATCACCTATTTCGTCGATGAAAAGCGCGTCGAGACAAGCCAGCCAGTCAGCTATCGTCTCATAGAGACAGGCGGCAACGGTACTGCCGGCACCTCAAACATCACGATTGACGGCGTCTCCAGCTTCAGCGATATCAGCTACAGCAGCTGCCCAATGGAAGACCCTGCGTGGCGACTGGAAGCGTCGAAAATGAAAATCGACCGCGAAGAGGGGACTCTGACTGCCCACAATGTGCACCTAAAGGCGGGCGATACAACGCTTCTCTATGTGCCCTATTTCCAGTTCCCGATTGATGGCAAGCGCCACACGGGGCTCCTGCTGCCCAGTATCCGCGTCACCTCAAGCACCGGAACTGAACTGATGGCGCCCTATTATCTCAACCTGGCACCAAATTATGACGCCACCATCTATCCGCGCATCACGACCAAGCGCGGCCTGATCCTTGGCGGCGAGTTCCGCTACCTCACGGAACAGTATCAGGGCATCCTCGAGGCAGAGATTGCTCCATGGGATGACGACAACCAGGGAGATGACTTACGTTACATGTGGCGTTGGCGAAACCAGGCGCAATTCTCTCCTCACCTGTCAGCCGAGATTGATTACACCCATGTCTCGGACAGCGACTATCTCGACGATATGCAGAGTCGCCTGGAGAAATCAACTGACAGCTACAGAGAACGTTTTTCGACACTCTCCTACCGCGACAGCTATTGGGATGCATCGATCAAATTTGCAGATTTCGATCCAACCGATCTGGATGCGACAGATGCTTATGAGCGTCTCCCCGAAATTCTTTTCAACTGGCGCAAGTTTCATCAAAACGGCTTGTTTAGCGAAATTGACGCCGGTTATACTCGCTTTGAAAACAAAGACAGCAGCATGGCTGCCGGCAACCGCGTAGACCTGCAACCTGCTACCGGTATCGAGCTGCTGCGACCGTGGGGCTCTTTCAAAGCAAAGCTGAGCGGGCGTTACACCAGCTATTCACTCGACCGCACCGGCATCAATCCAAAGGTCGAGAAAGACACCACCCGTACGAGCTATACCGCAACTCTTGATGGCACTTTGGTCTACGAACGTGATACCAACTGGTTTGGCATTTCATCGTTGCAAACACTCGAACCGCGTCTTTTTTATACCTATACGCCATATACAAACCAGGACAACCTGCCTGTTTTTGACAGCCGACTGGCTGACTTCAGTTTTGATAACCTGTTCCGCGAGAATCGCTTCACCGGGCCTGACAGGGTAGGGGATGCCAACCAACTGGTTACTGCGATCACCACCAGGTTTATCAGCCATGACAGCGGCCTCGAGTGGCTGCGCGCCAGTCTTGGCCAGATCATCTATTTTGATGAGCATATGGTCGATTTGCCTGACTCGGAAGATATCATCACCGACGAAGCAGCCTTTGTTGCCAGTCTCTACTCACAGATCAACGATTTCTGGTCTGTTGAAACAGCCCTGCAATGGAGCAGGGAGTCCGTCAGCCATCGCAACAGCTTTGTTGGCATCAATTACCATGATGCAGAGGCGGGCCACTATGCTTCACTGGCATGGCGCGAACGCAACCAGATATCGGCTGAAAATGAAGAGCAGCTTAACTATCTCTCCGCGGCAACCGGCTGGCGCATTTCGAACAAATTGAATGTTGTTGGCAACCTGCTCTACTCAATCGAAGAGGACAGGCTTCTGGATGTTGCCGCCGGTGTCGAGTATGATTCGTGTTGCTGGGCTGTGCGCGGCCTGGTCACGCGCCGTGCCGATGACGAAACTGATGACCAGCGTTACAATACGGGCTTCTCCCTGCAATTCCTTCTCAAGGGGCTTGGTGAGTTCGGTTCTGGCGGTTTTGGTGGAAGAATTTCACCCCCGGTATCGGCACATGACCAATTTGAAACCTATTATTAACAAGCTGAAGCATTGATCCAGACACAGGTTGACCAGATGAAAAAAATTCCCTTCTTAATTGTCCTCGGCTTCGCTCTCCTGCTGCCACTGGCTGCGCATGCTGCAAAACCGCTCGACGAGATCGTCGCTGTTGTCGAGGATGATGTTGTCCTTCGCTCCGAGCTCAACCGCGCGATGAAAGGTAACCGCCGCCAGAAAGGGGAATCAAAGCAGGCACACGAGCGCCGCGTTCTCGACAAGCTGATTACCAGCAGGGCGCAGAAACTCGCTGCAGATCGTGCAGGTATCAAGGTGACAGACGAAGAGGTCGATGCGGCAGTTGCAACCATCGCTGCGCGCCACAAGATCAGTGTTGCCCAACTACGCCAGATACTGGGACGCCAGGGTCAGAGCTACAGCGCCTTTCGTGAGAACCTGCGCAAGCAGATCGGACAGCAGAAATTCCATCAGAAGAGCCTATCCAGCCAGGTACAGGTGACGGAATCTGAAATTGATAACTATCTGAGTATTCATGGCGGAAGCGGCAAGACTAAAACCATCAACCAGACAAAAGCGCGTCATATCCTGTTGCGTCCGGGTGAGCAGCTCTCCAACAAGGAAGCAAAAGCCCGACTCGCCGAAATTCGAAAGCAAATTGTCGATGGAGAGTCATTCGCGTCACTTGCACAAGCTTATTCCGATGATACCGCCTCCGCCCTCAAGGGTGGCGATCTCGGCTGGCTGAGCCCGGGAGTGGCGCCACCTGCATTTGAAAAGCAGCTCAAGAGGCTTAAGAAAGATCAAATTTCACAGCCCTTCCAGACACCATTCGGCTGGCACCTGGCACAGGTTCTTGACCGTCGTAAGCAAAAATCTGCCGATACTGCGGCCCGTGAAGCAGCGAAAGCAAAAATCCAGCAGCGTAAAATCGAGGAGTCACTCGACCTGCTGGCACGTCGTCTGCGCGACCAGGCCTACGTCGAATACAGGGACAACGACTTCGAATGAGCGCATCACGACAGCGTCTCGCTGTCACTGTTGGTGAACCGGCCGGGATTGGGCCGGACCTCTGTGTTGAACTGAACCATCGCATCAACTGCGACGACCTTGTCTTTATCGGCAACAGGGAGCTGCTCGAGAAGCGTGCCGACCAGTTGGGAAAGTCCTTCAACGGAACGGTGCATGATATTCCACTGGCGGCACCTGTCATAGCCGGTGAACTCAATGTTGCTAACAGCGAGGCCGTGCTGCACAGTTTGCGCGAAGCCGCCGAAGGCTGCATGCAAGAGCGTTACGCTGCTGTCGTCACCGCTCCACTTCACAAGGGCATCATCAATGATGCCGGTATTCCTTTCAGCGGCCACACAGAATATTTCGCCGAAATCACCGGTGGATACCCGGTCATGATGCTCGCCTGCCCGGGACTTCGCGTGGCGCTGGCAACCACGCACCTGCCGCTTCGGGATGTGCCGGATGCGATCACCCGGCCATTGCTTGAGAAAGTGATGCGAATTCTGCACAACGACCTGGTCGAAAAATTCCATATCGCATCACCACGCATACTTGTATGTGGGCTCAATCCACACGCAGGTGAAGGCGGGCACATGGGACGCGAGGAGATTGAAGTCATTACACCTGTACTTGAGCAGCTGCGAACTGAAGGCATCAACTGCAGTGAGCCATTACCGGCAGATACACTCTTCACCCCAAAACAGTTGCAACAGGCAGATGCTGTACTCGCCATGTATCATGACCAGGGGCTTCCGGTCCTCAAGCACAAGGGATTCGGTGAGGCAGTCAATATTACCCTGGGCCTGCCGATTATTCGTACCTCGGTCGATCACGGTACCGCCCTGGATCTTGCTGGTAGTGGCAAAGCCGATGTCGGCAGTCTTATCGCTGCCGTCAATTGTGCCCGCGACATGATTAACTGAATTGAATAAACGGAGACTCGATATGAGCCGCGAAATCATCCACACAGACAAGGCGCCCCAGGCAATTGGCACCTACTCACAGGCAGTCAAGACAGGTACAACCGTCTACATGTCGGGACAAATCCCGATGGTACCGGAAACCATGGAGATGGTCGATGGCGATATGGAAGCACAAATCCGTCGTGTATTCGACAACCTGCAAGCAGTAGCGCAGGCAGCAGGTGGCTCGCTGGCAGATATCGCCAAACTCAATATCTTCCTGACTGACCTGTCGCACTTCCCGCTTGTCAACCAGGTGATGGCAGACTATTTCAGCGAGCCCTATCCGGCACGCGCAGCTATCGGTGTTGCCAGCCTGCCCAAGGATGCCGGGGTGGAGATGGACGCCGTTATGGAACTGCTATAATTACCAACGCTTAATGACTGACGACTAAATCATGACAGATAAAAAACTCTGGGCCGGTCGCTTTAACGAACCGACCGACGCCTTCGTTGAAGCCTTTACCGCATCGGTTGAATTTGACCAGCGACTGGCACCGCAGGATATAGCAGGCTCTATTGCACATGCCACCATGCTGACACGCCAGGGCATACTGACGGAAGATGAGTTTGCTTCTATCAAGGCTGGGCTGGAAGAGATTCTTGCCAACATCGAGG
>NZ_MPRK01000124.1 GCF_002021095.1 Solemya elarraichensis gill symbiont
CCGCCACTAACTTACAGACCGATTGCAAGTCAGGACACGTAATTACTACAAAACCATCGGGTTTGAGTACGCGTTTGAACTCAGCTAGTGCCACCGGTACTTCATGAGGATAGAGGTGTTCAATATTATGGCTGGAGAAGATTGCATCGACTGACTCATTATCTACAGAGGACATGTCTGTCATGGTACCCACAATATCTGGTTTTACAGACTCATTTATGTCAAGGCGTAGTTCGTCCCACTCATTTGTATTGAAGGCGTTGGTGGTCTGGTCTTTGAATTTTTGTCCGCATCCGACATGAAGGAAGGTTTTCATTTTATTCACACTATGATTGGTGGGCTACAGCCAATGGCGGCACCACTATGAATTCGGTGAGTATAACCTCAATGACCGCTTCCGATCCAAAGCGGGCATTCAGTATTCGAGATCAGGATTGTTCCAATCATGTTCAGGCGATTGATTATTGCTAGCCCCGTACTTTATTAGTAACTCTGACATATCACGACTTCCAACTGCCCAGTCTAAAGGCGTTTCTCCGCTCATGTTACGTGCATTAATATTAGCGCCTTTCTTAATCAAGAGCCTTGCTATAGAAAGGTGGTCTTGCTTAGCTGCATTATGTAATGGCGTGGCATCATCTTGCATCCCACCATTAACATCAGCACTATAATCAAGTAATAACTTCACCATAGACAAATCACCTTGACTAACGGCGAAGTTCAAAGGCGTCCCACCGGAAAATGGTTCTTTTGTATCGACATACGCACCTTTATCTAAAGCCTGTTTTGCTTTCTTCAACTCATTTTCAAAAGTAGCCATGAGCAAAAGATAGTCCTGGCTGGGCGGTGTCTCGATGGATTTACTACCATGCGTTTTGAGTAACTTAGCGACTTTTTTATGACCCAAACTAACAGCCATATCCAACGGTGTCATATTGCCCTGTGTTTTTGCGTCAATCTTGGCTCCTCTCTGAATTAGCAGTTCTGCAACAAGAGCATTGTTATATTCAGCCGCTCGATGTAATGGTGTGGCTCCAAACCTTTTCTTGGAGTTTACATCAGCACCCATGTCGATTAGTAATTTGGCAACTGACACATCCCCCCCAAATGCTGCTGCATGTAACGGTGTGCTTCCATCTTTAGCTCTCGCGTTAACATTAGCGCCCTGATTAATTAGAAATTTTGCAATAACAATATTACCTCTATAGGCTGCAACGTATAACGGAGTACCAACAATTCGACCTCCTTCTACATCAACCTCAGCTCCTTTTATTAACAATAGCTCTGCAGCACTCACCTGGTCACATAACACGGCCTTATGTAGCGGCGTTTCACCATATTTACTATCTTGAGAATTGAGATCAAAGCCTCCATCAATATTTCGGGTGATCTCCTTTAAATCCCCTTCACAGACTGCATCATGAAGCTCTCCAGTCGCAGCAACTTGAGTTATGGCTGACAACAATCCCACCACGAACACTGCGATTAATTTCTCCATATTATTAACAGTACGTATATATATTGATATTTTGTCTGCATCTTTCTAGCCCTTATAAAAAGTATAAGTGGTATAAGGAATTAGATACCGAATGAAATCAATAATTGATAAATAATCCAGATTTCGTGAATAATCGCTTCTGGCCGATAGCAGACAATTGGCAGTTTTATGAAATTCAACCAGCCTTAACGACCGCTAACGATCCAAAGCTGACTAACTATTACTTTACTCACAACATCAATCAGGATGAATATCTTTATCCGAGAATAGTAACAGTACAAAACGCGAGAGAAGCAACATTACTATTGTCCATATTGCACCTATCCCTGCTATGAGAACAAAATGACCGAAAAAAAGGCCAAAACCAAACCCAATGCCCAAAGGAAAATAAGCAATTTGCATCACATACTCAAAAGTAGAATAAATCATCGCCAATATCTCGGGAATCAGTAACCCCGTAAGATAACTGACAATAATATGATTTTGTTGAGTGCTTATCTGCGATATTGCATAACCAATTGTAACGATAAGACAGACTGTAAATACCATCGGCCAGATAGTAGTCGCACGCAGTAATCCCCAAGTGATGGGGGTAGTAATCAACCCAGCCAAAAATAGAGGAATATTTATTGATTTCAGCATGGCTACACTGATCGAAAGTTTATTCCTAACTGATGTCCTACTTATTAGTATAGACGTAAGACATCTCAACAAGATGGAGATAAAAATAGAGCGCTTTCTGTTCAGCCTTGAATGTCCGCTATTGGCCGAAAGCAGTCATTTGGGATATCACTTGGTTTCTGCCTAAATTCCTTGCCTAAAGGATGGGCAGTGTGTACTAGAAACATGTACTAGAGCGGCAAATAAAAAACCCGCTAAGACATTGAATCTTAACGGGTATATATATGGTACCGAGGGACGGACTCGAACCGTCAAGGCCGTGAAGCCGGGGGATTTTGAATCCCCTGTGTCTACCAATTCCACCACCCCGGCAAAAGTGCTGAAGCGGCGTAGTATACCCGAAAAAGTCATTTCTGTAAGGGAGATCACAGCCTTGCGTGATATGATATCGCCGCTATGAAACGATCAGATTTTCAATTTGACTTGCCCGAAGAGTTGATTGCCCAGTTTCCGCCCGAAAAGCGTGGAGACAGCCGCTTGCTATGCCTGAATGAATCGAATGGGGCGCTTGATGACAAGCACTTCAGCGATTTGCCCGATTTGCTCGAAAAGGGTGATCTGCTTGTGTTCAACGATACGCGTGTCATGAAAGCACGTCTGCATGGTGTCAAGGAGACGGGTGGGCAGGTTGAGATACTGGTGGAGCGCCTGATTGATGATTCCTATGCACTGGCACATGTCAGGGCGAGTAAATCTCCAAAACCAGGTACAAGACTCCTCATAGATGACGGTATTATCGAGGTACGTGGGCGTGAGGGTGATCTTTTCGAGCTGACTTGTACCAGTCCAGGATTCGCCACGTTGATGGAAACCAAGGGCCACGTACCCTTGCCGCCCTATATCGAGCGTGAAGACGTAGATGAAGACCTGGAGCGATACCAGACTATCTATGGTGATAAAGTGGGTGCGGTTGCTGCGCCCACAGCTGGTTTGCATTTCACGCATGAACTACTTGAACGTCTCGATGCGAAAGGTATCCATTCAGCACGTGTTACCTTGCATGTGGGTGCCGGAACCTTTCAGCCGGTACGAGTCGATGATCTGGCTGATCATGTTATGCACAGCGAGTGGCTGGAGGTGGCTGAATCGACCTGTGAGCAGGTGAGAGCGTGCAAGGAGGCCGGTGGGCGTGTTGTGGCGGTTGGCACAACCAGTGTGCGGGCCCTGGAATCGGCAGCTGCTAGTGGTCAATTAGAGGCATACGTGGGCGATACCGAACTCTTTATTACACCGGGCTACAAGTTCAGCGTGATTGATGCACTTGTGACCAATTTTCACTTGTCGGAGTCGACGCTGCTGATGCTTGTCAGTGCGCTGGGTGGTTACGATAATATTAAACGTGCCTACCAGCATGCGATCGATCAACGCTATCGCTTTTTCAGCTATGGCGATGCAATGTTGATCACTTTGTAGCGAAATCGAATAGCGACCATCTGTTTTTACATCGTTTTCCCAATCAACTAAAATGGCGCTCTTGTAAGAGCGGGGTACACAATGCAGGATATCAATCCAATTACCAACTCCATCAACGATATCAAGACGCGACTCGTATCGCTCAGGGGGTATCTTTGACTATGATGGCAAACGTGAAAAGCTCGATGAAGTGATGCGTGAACTTGAAGATCCGGATATCTGGAATGATCCGGAGCATGCTCAAGCACTAGGTAAGGAGCGTGCACTGCTTGAAGGTGTCGTAGAAAATATTGATTCGATTGATGCTGTCATTGCAGATGCCGGTGACCTGCTGGAGATGGCAGTAGAAGAGGGCGATGAAGAGACTGTCGATGCGATCGCCTCTGATGTTGAGACATGCAATAAAAAGGTAGCCGATCTCGAATTCCAGCGCATGTTCTCAGGTGAAATGGATGCCAATAACGCTTTCCTGGATATACAGGCTGGCTCCGGCGGAACCGAGGCGCAGGACTGGGCCGAGATGCTGCTGCGCATGTACCTGCGCTGGGCTGAATCGCATGGATTCAAGGCGGAACTGATGGAAGTGAGTGCCGGCGACGTCGCAGGTATCAAATCAGCAACCGTTAAAGTTGATGGCCCCTATGCTTTCGGCTGGTTGCGAACCGAGATTGGTGTGCACCGCCTGGTACGCAAGTCACCATTTGATTCAGGCAACCGTCGCCACACATCCTTCTCGTCAGTGTTTGTCTCGTCTGAGATTGATGATTCATTCGAGGTGGAGATTGACCCAAGTGATCTGCGTATCGATGTCTACAGGGCATCAGGTGCTGGCGGACAGCACGTCAACAAGACCGAGTCTGCCGTGCGTATCACGCATAATCCGTCTGGCGTAGTCGTTCAGTGTCAGAATGGACGATCGCAGCACCAGAACAAGGATCAGGCAATGAAGCAACTCAAGGCAAAGCTCTATGAACTTGAGATGCAGAAGCGTAGCGAGTCCCAGCAAGCTCTTGAGGAGACCAAGTCCGATATCGGCTGGGGTAGCCAGATCCGCTCCTACGTACTCGATCAGTCTCGCATCAAGGATTTGCGCACAAATGTTGAGACAGGTAATACAGGCGCTGTTCTAGATGGTGCACTCGACCAATTTATCGAGGCCAGCCTGAAAAGTGGCTTGTAAGCACATTTGGAGCTTGTCATTCGCCTCACGGGCGGCTAAAATGCGCATCTTTCCTCAGTAGCCAAAGCTACTGATATCGACTCCAGGCGCGTAGCTCAGTTGGTTAGAGCACCACCTTGACATGGTGGGGGTCGGTGGTTCGAATCCACTCGCGCCTACCAATACCAAAACCCGGCAATGCCGGGTTTTTTATTGGTGCGAGGGGGTGAGAACAGGGTTCGACAAAATCGCCGGGAGCGATTTTGATCGCGCGTAGCGCGAGGGCAGGATGCCCGAGATAACCTACTCGCGCTTACCAATAGAATCAAAGGTTTAGCATTTCACACCAGGTCATTTTATATGCTTCAGGTTAACAATCAGGTTAACTGTATATGTTCTAATCTAATCAGTGCTTTTCTTGAGGACGTGCTGGCAGGAGCATAGAGAAGGTACGATGATTATAAAGTGAGATGTAAAATCAAAAAACCATTTCATAGTAGTCATGTACGGTTGTACGACCTCCAAAACCTTCGCTGCGCGCCAAGGAGAGAGAATCGAAGGCGCGTAGTCCCCGGTAGCCACTAGGCGAGACTGTTTTTCTGACGTGCGCCAGCGCCAAAGGAAA
>NZ_MPRK01000125.1 GCF_002021095.1 Solemya elarraichensis gill symbiont
CTTTATCAAGCTCTTGTGCTTGACGGCGCTTCTGATTCTCCATGTCGGCAACAGTCCTGAGCAACTGCTCTTGTGCCTCATTGGCCTTGACAGTCGCTGCCTCGAGTTCCTGCTTGATGGCATTGATATCGTGCAGCGTCTCGGCAACTGCTTCCTCGACGGTCTCTCCGGTCACTTCCCCGGATGGCTCCAACTCATGCGCTGCTTCTGTTTCATTCAGCGTAGGTTCCGCCTTGTCTGACATTTCATACTCTCCAAAAATTCTGTAAAAACTGCTTGATGGCCCGCCTGCGCGGACCAGTTATATCCTGTGCGTGTGGAGTTGGGGCCGATCACTCCGATTTCAAGGCGACTGACAGCAGTTTTGCTGTCACATCGACAATCGGGATCACCTTGTCGTACGCCATGCGCGTGGGGCCGATAACGCCCAGCACACCGGCGACAGCACCATCGACCTCGTAAGCCGAGGTCACCAGGCTGCAGGTCTCAAGCGGGTCGTAGTGCGACTCTTCACCAATAAATATCTGTACGCCGTCAGCTTCCATACAGCGATCCAGCAGGTGCAGAATCTGGCGTTTCTCTGCGAAAGAGTCGAACAGCAGCTTGAGGCGTTCGACGTCCGTGAGGTCGTTGTAGCCCATCAGGTTGGTCTGCCCCGAGACGACGTAGTCGCCCTCTTTCTGCTCACCGCCCAGCACCTCGCCCGCAAGCGACAACGCCTTTTTCATGACGGCATCCATCTCGCTGCGCGTGTTCTCAAGCTCATTAATAAGCTTGTCTCGCATCACCTCGAGCTCTTCGCCTGCATAGTATCGGTTAAGGAAATTGGCCGACTCGATCAGCTCGCCCTGGCTGAATTTCTGGCTGGTCTCAATCACCCGGTTATGCACTTCGCCATCACTGCTGATGAGAATCACCAGTACGCGGTTGGCCGACAGCGGCAGAAACTCGATCTGCCTGAAAAACAGGCTTTCGCGCTTGGGAATCATGACAAGCCCGGCCATGTGGGTCAGTTCCGAGAGTGCATTGGATGCGGTCTCGGCAATCTGCTGCTGGCCCATCTGGCCTCTCAACTGCTCCTGTACCTGTGTCAGCAGGGTTTGTCCCGGCTGTTTCAGGGTGACGAGAAAGTCGAGAAAAAAGCGGTAGCCGGAGACCGTGGGAATACGTCCCGACGATGTGTGCGGCGAGGTGATCAGCCCCATCTCTTCAAGATCCGACATCACGTTGCGAATCGTCGCCGGGCTCAGGTTCATGCCGCTGTCACGCGCCAGTGTGCGCGAACCGACAGGCGTTCCATCCTGGATATAACGCTCGATCAACACTTTCAGAAAGTGCTGCGCGCGTTCATTGATTACAGATTCAGATGCTGAAGCCACACATTATCCCGGAATTATCCACTTCTCGATCGACTTGGCACTCTCTAAGTCCAAGTGCCAAAGGCGAATTATGCGCAGTTGACCCTGCCGATGCAAGGTTTCCATTTCGCAAGTGCGCGCAAGACTGTAGAATCACCCCCCATGAGTGGCAAGAGCAAGAAAAAGAAAGGCGCGGGCAGCAGTACAATTGTGCTCAACCGCAAGGCGAGGCACGAGTTCAGCATCGAGGAGAAATTCGAGGCGGGAATGCTGCTCGAGGGCTGGGAAGTCAAGGCATTACGCGCCGGGCGCGTCAATATCGCAGAGAGCTATGTCACCGTCAAAAATGGCGAGGCATTCATATTCAACTGCACCATCAACCCGCTGCAGACAGCGTCGACCCATATCAATCCGGAACCCAAGCGAATCCGCAAACTGCTGCTCAACAGGAACGAACTCGACAAGCTGACAGGCCTGATTGAACGCAAGGGCTACACCCTCGTGGCGACTGCCATGTACTGGAAAAAGGGGCGTGCCAAGCTGGAAATTGGCGTTGCCAAGGGTAAAAAGCTGCACGACAAGCGCGCAGACGAGAAAGATCGTGACTGGAAGCGTGACCAGGCACGCATGATGAAAAACCGATAACCCAAGTCGTTTGCCGTTGGTCGTTAGTCAGTAATTATCGTGACCAACAACCAACGGCAAAGACTTTGATTTACATCATCTCAAGGTCATCCTTGACAGCATCAAGACCTGCCTGGGCACAAGCTTCATCGGTTTCACCAGATGGTGCACCACTGACGCCCACGGCACCATAGACACTGCCACCAGCCTCGATCAGCACTGCTCCTGCTGACATCACCACACCCGGAACACGTCCAATTGGACCATCGGCACGTTCAGCCAGCCCTGAAGAGTTCACCATGAAATTGGCTGCAGCATAGGCTTTCCCCTTGCTGATACCCAGGGTAATTACCGGTGCGACCGTATCGCGTGCCTGAAACTGCACAATCCCGTTTCGGTCAACCACGGTGACGCCAGCCTGAATACCCTGCTCCCTGCATGCCTCGATTGTGGCCATGCCAACCTTCGCCGCAGTATCCAGTGTCAGGCGCTTGACGCTAACGACCAGTTCGTCATCCTGCGCCATCGCAGGCATTGATACCGCCATTGCAATAGCAGCTGCAGAAACTGTTTTTGCCAGTTTTTTCATCTCATTCCTCCACTCTTTGTTGTATTTGTCATTTCTGACCTTATTTATGTTACATAGCAGAGTGTAATCCTACTGGTAATAAGTTCAAGTGACTTGGAACTTTTCAGCATAAGAACTACACTAACTGCTAATGGGGGCGACCTGGCTTCGACGTGGGTTGCAAAACTTCAGATGCATGTCGTGGGGCGAGTACCACGTAAATACAGTCGCAAATATATAGTTGCAAACGACAACAACTACGCACTCGCTGCTTAATACCCAGTAGGGTGCCGTCTGACTGGAGCCGTGTCTGTGCGTCCAGGTTTCAGGCGTCATATCTCGCAGAATCGTGTTGAAGCTCGCCCGGGGCCGATACATTAAACTTTAACCGGAATCGTCGTAGTACAGGCCCTGATTGCCGGGTAGTCTGCGATTAAATTTAATAGGCAGTCTAAGCATGTAGATTCTGTAGCGGAGGACTTGCGGACGCGGGTTCGATTCCCGCCGCCTCCACCAAAAGAGTATTTAAAGCCATCCCAAGATGGCTTTTTTTACGCCTAAAAACAATGTTTATCCAAATATATCGGCCTATAGCGTTCTAAGCGATCTTACAAAATCCGACTTTTTTAGTAGTACCGTTAGTAGTACCATGGCAGCACTACAATTAGCGGTACTACTAAAATGGCCAGAATCACCAAACCACTCACCAATACAGAGGTGAAGCAAGCCAAGCCTAAGGACAAGGTTTACACACTGTCAGATGGTGGTGGCCTACAGTTACGAATTAAGCCAAATGGCTCAAAGTTGTGGCTATTCGATTACCGTACGCCATACGCAAAAAAGCGCACGTGTCTGAGTTTTGGCTCATACCCTGATTTATCATTGGCGGATGCCCGTAGCAGACGTGATACAGCCCGAGAATTGCTAGCCAAAGATATAGATCCCAAAGAACACAGAGATGACAGCAGCCGATTAAATGAAACAGCCCACGCCAATACATTCGAGCATGTTTCGGCCAAATGGATTGAAGTCAAAAAGGCCAATGTTTCAGTCGATCATGCAGCGGACACATGGCGATCATTAGAACTTCACATATTCCCCAGTATTGGCAAAATCCCCATTCACAAAATAACGGCTATCAAGGCCATAGATATACTTAACCCCATTGCAGCCAAAGGGAGTTTGGAAACCGTCAAACGCCTATGCCAACGCCTGAATGAGGTCATGGTGTATGCAGTTAATACCGGCTTATTAGATAACAACCCACTGGCTGGCATCAGCAAGGCATTCCATACACCTGTAAAAAACCACCTTCCCACCCTCAAGCCCGAGCAATTACCCGAGTTACTAAAAACCTTGTCATACGCCAGCATTAAAACAACCACGCGCTGTGTTATCGAATGGCAGCTGCACACCATGGTTAGACCTAGCGAGGCTTCAGGGGCGCGGTGGGATGAAATCGACTTTGATAAACACCAATGGAACATACCAGCTGAACGAATGACAAGTAAAAAGCCCCATGTTGTGCCTTTATCATTACAGGCCTTGGCTTTGCTTGAAATAATGAAACCCATCAGCTCACGCAGTGAATACGTTTTTGTATCAGACAGAAATCCAAAAAAACCCACTCATGCCAGTACTGCCAATGTGGCACTAAAACGTATGGGCTATGAAAAGAAACTGGTCGCTCATGGATTAAGAGCATTGGCCAGTACCATACTGAATGAAGAAGGCTTTGACCCAGACGTGATTGAAGCAGCCCTAGCCCACACCGGCAAAGACGAAGTGAGAAATGCTTACAACCGCGCTATCTATTTAGAGCGCCGTAAACCCATGATGCAGTGGTGGAGTAATCATATTGAAACAGCAGCCACAGGAAATTTGAGTCTAGCAGGCAAACAAGGTTTAAAAATAGTAAGTCAGTAATCATAAACACTAACCGACTTTTTGAGAATTTATTCTATGCAATAGGGCTTCTGCTAAATTATCAAGTGCCGAATCATCTTTTTCATGGGGTACTTTTAAGTCCCGAATAATCTCAGACTGTCTTTGCGGTTGCACCTCGCCATAACTATAAAAAGTAGTTAGCACTTTTTCATGCCCGAGATTTTGACTCCACGACTTAAACTCTTCAGGACTTTGACATAATTTTTCACCCATATTTGCCAAAGTATCGCGAAAACTATGCGGGTTAAAATACTCCAATCCAGCAGCATTAAAAGCTTCTTTAAATATTTTTCTTATTGGTGAAGCCGTTGACCAGTGTTCTTTTTTAAAACCCGATGGCAAAAACGTTCTAGCATCACTTTGAATGACTTTTGTTTTAGGAAATATCGGATCATCATTACCATAAAGCAATTCATCTTTTAAATAATTCACCCAGTCCACAACAATTTCCCGTATTTCATCATCCACAGGAAAAAAATAACTGGTAAACGTTTTACTGAATTTTGTTTTAACCTCCCTAGCATCCTGAAAAACACTTTCAGCAATCAAATCAACATGCTTTAATTTCAGCGAGGCTATAGCACTATCACGAATTCCCGTAAGCAAGGTAAACGCAATCAAGGCACGATTACGCCTTTCAATATCCGTGGTTTCTGGCATATTTTCAATAACGTGTTTTATTTGCTCAACCGTTGGTACTGACTTAGAACGTCGAGCCGTTGCAACACGAGTATCTTTTTCAGACAAATTAAAATATTCAGTATCAGTGTAATTAATCCGCGACTTATAACCCGTCTGCATTGCCAGCCACTGAAAAAATCCTTTCAAGTGCCTGAGCGTAGAATGTTGCGTTGC
>NZ_MPRK01000126.1 GCF_002021095.1 Solemya elarraichensis gill symbiont
ATGATTTCATTTGCGTCATATTTCCCATTCATTTTGTTGAAATGTACCGCAATGCTTGTTTTTCCTAATGTCAGTTTGAGCACATTGTGCTCAGCGCGCTTCATCTTTTCCCCAAACCCATTAACCCACCGTATTAAAAAATTATTCTCCATTTCCTTTACCCAAAATGGAGAGAGAGTAACTTTATAAGCAGGTTTAAACTTGCTGTCCTGTTTAACAATAGCCTGTTTTCTGCTGAGTTCGTTATTAAAATCGGTGCGATGATAGAAGCGGATAAATCGGAAATCATGCGTGATGCTATTTTCCACCTTCATCTTGTAACTTGCGACTTCATCAATTGTTTCGCAGACATAACGTTTGCAGTCTGTTGTGTAGAAATTGAAGTCATTTGTATGGATTAGGTTGTTTTCTATGTATGTCCTGTCAACGACAGCCAATGTTAGATCGTTTTTCTCCTTCTTTTTGAATATCGACTTGATAGGCTTTACGGTTGTGACGACACTGCAGGTGCTTCTGTTTGCACTCAGAATGAATAATTGCTCTGAAGCAATATATAGCAGTCTTTTCAGCTGTTTTCGTTTGAGTGGCTTCTTGTTCGGCTTGTAATTACACTCATCTACAAGAGATGACGCGAGTGAACCTATTTGGCTTGGTAATGTTTGTGTGCGAATAATCTCAGTAATTAGGCGCAGAGTGTAGGGTATTTTATTACCTGTACGTCTGTATGAGTGCTCTACTGCCTGGTTAATAAGATTGCTATCGTCTATCGTTGATAAGACAGAATAACCATTAGCCTCTTTTCGAATGATGGCAAGAGACAGTCCGCTGTCTATACGAGATAAAGTGTCCTTTGTATTGATTTTTGCAACGGGTAATGAATCAGAGAAATAGCTGAGTCCTTCTTGTAGATGATCCTCAGCGATTTTTTGTTGAGATTGCTTGCTTATTATTTTTGGTTTAGTGGCTAATTTCTTCTCATCAATAGAATCGGGTGATATTTGCCGATATCCTGCCATTTCAATTATTCCGCCTTTGTCGCTAATTAGTGAGATTAGCTTTTGAAGGGTGTTTTTTCTGAAATACTGTCTATTGAGAATGAATTCTTTGTGTAGAGCATTCAGTGCTCTATTGTATTGATCGATTTTTGCTACTTTGAGACTTCCATCGTTATTCCAGAGATATTTGAGTAAAGGAGAGAATGCGATTTCTTGCTTTGTGCTTTGCTTGAACTGGATGCTGTATTCTGAATATAGCTTTTCTAACAAACCATCTTCCTTTTGAGCAGTCCTCCACCATAGATACACTCTACTCAGCCCCTCATACAGCAATTGGGTGCTTTTGACGTAGTGGGATTTCTGGTCATCTGCGAGCCGTTGCAGTTCACCTAGTTCCTTTTTGAGTTTCCTGTATTGCTTTGATTCGTCTGCCAAGCTGAATTCCTGAAAATCGCTATTACTAAACTTTAGAGATTCTGGTTTATGGCGTAGTAATTTGCAAATGGGCAATGTTAACTAATATAGATTAGCTAACATTAATCGTTAACTAGTTGATCTGATTGAGGTTAAGAATAGAAGAAAAACAGGCCGACAATTGTAATGTTAATATGTATAGTTATGTATAACAAAAATTAACATTTATAGGCGGGTTATGAAGCAAGCACGAATCTTGAGCAGTTCTGAATTTAAGCGAGTAATGGCAGTAATTGATGCGCATAGGTATGCAGAACGAAATAGGGCGATTTTTCAGCTCTCTTTTCGTGCTGGTATGCGAGCTTGTGAAATTAGCTCATTGCGAATTGCAGATGTAGTTGACACGGAGTACATTGTAAAAAAGGAAATTGTGCTAGAAGCGCATATGACGAAGGGGAGTGAACGAAGTCGCGTAATAGTAAGCACAGCGCTACAGAAGGAATTACAGCGTTATGTAGACGCGGTGTGCGAGTCTAAAGCACCAAATCTTCCATTTGTGCGCTCACAAAAAGGCGGTTTCTTTAGCTCTCTTACTATTGTGCAGTTATTTGCCAAATTTTATGCAAAAGCAGGTATATCAGGCGCTAGTTCACATAGTGGTCGTCGTCAATTCATTACTACATTGGCAGAAAATCAGATCAACATGCGGGTTATACAAGCGTTAGCGCGGCATAGAAACATGACAACTACCGCCAGATACATCTACGTAAATGACGTTAAATTACAGAGAGCTGTAGAGGTTGTAGGTTTTTAATATGGCATGATTATTATTGAATGACGCCGATTATAAGCATGTACAATAATCCTGTTTTTTAATAAAGGTAATGGGCTGGGAATTTGGAATACAGGAGAGAAATAGACGGTTTGCGTGCTATAGCCGTCATACCCGTTATTCTATTTCATGCTGGCTTCAGTACATTTAGCGGTGGCTTTGTAGGCGTTGATGTTTTCTTTGTTATTAGCGGTTACTTAATTACAAGCATTATCCTTGCTGAGCTAGAGCAAGGAACATTTTCAATAGTCAACTTTTATGAAAGAAGAGCCAGGCGAATACTGCCAGCTCTTTTTACTGTGATGTTTGTCTCTTTACCGTTTGCTTGGATGTGGCTATTTCCAAGCGATATGAAAGACTTTTCCCAAAGCTTAGTTTCTGTTTCACTATTCGCGTCTAATGTTTTATTTTGGCTGGAGAGTGGGTATTTTGAAACGGCTGCAGAATTAAAGCCCTTACTGCATACATGGAGTTTAGGGGTTGAAGAGCAGTATTACATACTATTTCCTCTATTCTTAATGCTTGTATGGCGCTTTAGAAACCGCTGGATACTGGGTGCAATTATAGCGATTGGCGTTATTAGCTTAGGAGTGGCTCAGTATGCTTCTTCTAATTATCCTTCGGCTAATTTCTATTTGTTACCTACGCGTGCTTGGGAGCTAATGATCGGTGGCGGTCTTGCTTTTGTTATTAAATATGGTAACTCGCATGTCGGCAGCATAATCAATAGTAAGTTGATTAAAGAGACGTTTGGTTTACTTGGATTGTTGCTTATTGGCTATGCGGTACTGGCGTACGATAAAGAAACTCCTTTTCCCTCCGTTTATGCATTAGTACCAACGCTTGGTACCGCATTAGTTATCTTGTTTGCAACAACTGAAACTAGTGCAGGGAGGTTGCTTGCTAATAAGCCTCTGGTGTTTGTTGGTCTTATTAGCTATAGCGCATATTTGTGGCATCAACCATTATTTGCTTTTGCTAGACATCATAATTCATCAGGTGTGAATGAAGAGATATGGACACTTCTTATTGTAACGACATTTATATTTGCATTTGTTAGTTGGAGGTTTATTGAAAAGCCTTTCCGTAACAAGCACCAAACTAGTCGAAGCCAAGCATTCTCATTAGCTCTTATCTTTTCCGTGCTTTTTATTGTAGTTGGCATTGGAGGACATGTGACGAGTGGATTTCTTTATCGTTTAAATGATGATCAGAATGCGATACTGGCTTTTGCTAATTACGATAAATCCCCCGTATATAGAGAGGGGTCATGTTTTTTAAAACCTGAGCAAGATTACGCTGAATTTGCAGAATGGTGTGAGGATGATAGTGCAAGTGATGCCTCTATTTTGCTATGGGGTGATTCTCATGCTGCTGCATTGTCATATGGTCTGAGAGCACAACATGGAAATGTAACGCAATTTACTGCGAGTGGCTGTCCACCGATAAAGGGATTTGATAATTACACGCGCGTGCACTGCAAGGGGGTTAATGAATATGTACTAGAAAGGATTTCGCATATTAAGCCTGAATATATCTTTTTACATGCGAATTGGTTGTACGCAAAAGAATATGCTGAGGTAATTGAGTTAGACAAGACATTATCAGTGATTAGTAGTGTATCTCCTCAGTCCAAAATTTATGTTGTTGGTGGCGTTCCACAGTGGCAGCCAAGCCTGCCTGTAAGAGTGCTTAGAGCGGGCATGGATTTGTCTTCAGGTAATATTTTGAAGATGGATAGGGGAGTGGAAGAAGAGATTGTAAGCATGGATGCATTAATAGGATCACAACTTGTTGGAACAGATGCTGTTTTTCTTTCAGCAATTGATGAGTTTTGTAATGAGAATGGTTGTCTGGCCGTAGTAAAAGATAACGAAGAATTTACGCTTATTGCTTGGGATTATGGCCATTTAACTGCAGCTGGATCAGAATTAATGGCTAAGGGGTTAATTGAACACTTAAAGCAGTAAGATATTTAGCGGCATGAAATAAAGTATTGATCTTAAAATAATATGCGATGCGCTCTGAATACCTTAGTTTTTGGAATCGCATAACGTAATGGTTGCTACACAATCAATCATTTTGCGGTAATGAATTAGGTCGTCCTGTTTTACGCTAGGTCATAAGCTTTAGTTGCTTTAATAACTAAGAGTAACTGAAAATGGCAACACGACTAGCAGCAAAACAAAGCGTACTTGCATCACTAGTACTCCCCCAATCCGCAAAACTCAACACTGTTGATAAAACAGCTTTGCGTCGAAGTAAACTTATTAGCAAGCTTGATGAACAAAAACGCGTTTTAGAAGCACAGATTAAAGGTGAAGAATACTTTGCAAAGAAGACTGTTACCAAAACTGATGAGGACGGTAATCAAATCACAGTAACTGTGCCAAAACGAGTGCGTAAATGGTTCTATACAAATGATGGCGCTGAATGGCTGTTTGAGGTTAAATACGACAATAAGGTACTTGAACTTGCAAAAGGAAAGACAGCGATTATAGCTGAAACGATTGACGATCTACTTGCGGTCATGGACACAGTAGGAAGCAGTTAGTGCTGGTGAACTGAATATGGCGACTAAACTGGCAGTGAACGTGTAAGCTCTTATGTCAATCTTGGTAACGGATATGCTGTATTTCTCTGTTGAGTTTGATTGACTCTAAATTTGCGGTTAATCTCACAAGCAAGATGCAATATAATGCACTGTATCTTATTGATTGTTTGATAATCTTCTGTGAACTTCAGCATAAGCTCACATGCAACTTTCGCGCAATTACAAAATAATAGAATAAACTCATTGTTTTTCTCAAAGAAAAATATTGCAGGTTATTGAGTGGGAATGATTTCGCGTCTGGCACTGGCTGGCACCTACCGGCATCAAACAACACATAACTCATTCGCTGCGCGCCAAGGAGAGAGAATCGAAGGCGCGTAGTTCCCGGTAGCCACTAGGCGAGACTGTTTTTCTGACGTGCGCCAGCGCCAAAGGAAAAATAAAGCGAGCATCCGACAGTGGCGTCAGCTATTTGAGGGGGTTGTTTTGCTTGGAAGCCAACGAGCTGTCGAGCAAAGCAACGGACGCAGGGCGTCCGGGGCAGT
>NZ_MPRK01000127.1 GCF_002021095.1 Solemya elarraichensis gill symbiont
CCACTTCCACTTCCACTTCCAGGTAGGCAATTGCGTTTGCTATCTGGCTGCGCTCCTGTTGAGGCGATTCCGCAGGAGGTTGGAAGAATTGCCTGACACTTTTCCACTGTTGCGGGCTGAGAGCAACATGCTCGACTGTATGGCAGGTATTACCGTAACAGACAGAGAACAGCGAAGGTGTCGGGTTGTCGATCTGAGGTTTGCCACGGTTTTCCGGGTTGAGTAAATTAACAGCTGTTGCATTTGAGTGCAGGGCAGAAAAAAGCAGTATGCCAAATAGAAGTTTTTGGTAGTCCATACTCTTGGTTTTGTCGCTGGTTAAATATGACTCGCAGTGTATCAAAGTTGGTGGCACTAGCGCTTGCCCCGGGTCTCGATGCTGAATTTTCCCGGCTGCAAATCGCCCAGTTCCCACTCGCCAATCTGTACTCGTATCAGTCGCAGGGTAGGGAAGCCAACAGCCGCTGTCATGCGCCTGATCTGGCGGTTTTTGCCTTCACGAATCGAGATTTCTATCCAGCTGGTGGGAATGTTTTTACGCACCCGGATCGGTGGATCACGCGGCCAGAGTGATTCTGGCTCATCGATTTTATCGACCATTGCGGATCTGGTTTTCCCGTCTTTAAGAGTGACGCCTGAGCGTAACCGGGCTACGGCGTCGTCCGAAATGTCACCGTCGACCTGGACCAGGTAGCGCTTCCAGGTTTTCTTCGCGGGTGCTGTGATCCTGTTTTGCAGTTTACCGTCGTCTGTCAGCAGCAGAAGGCCTTCACTGTCGCGATCGAGGCGACCTGCGGCGTAAACCCCTGGAATATCTATGAAATCAGCCAGGGTCGAGCGTCCGTCAGAGTCCCTGAACTGGCACAGAACACCATGCGGTTTGTTGAAGAGAACCAGTTTTACCATGCAAATTCCATCACTATTTAATTAACTGTTGCGACACTCGGGCTGAGCCTATGATAAGATTTTTCGCCTGAGAATGCTTATCAAATCAAGAGGAATCAAAATGGCATACGACAAAATCCAGGTGCCTGCCGACGGAGAAAAAATTACGGTCAACAGTGATCATTCACTCAATGTTCCTGACAAGCCGATTGTTCCCTATATCGAGGGTGACGGTATTGGTGTAGATGTTACTCCGCCGATGATGAAAGCCGTTAACACGGCTGTCGATAAGGCCTACGGTGGCCAGCGTCAAATTCAATGGATGGAAGTTTATGCCGGCGAGAAATCAACCAAGGTCTACGGCGACGACGTGTGGCTGCCTGAAGAGACGCTTGAGGCGGTTCAGGAGTTTGTCGTTTCCATCAAGGGTCCTCTGACGACACCTGTTGGTGGTGGTATTCGTTCACTCAACGTGGCACTGCGCCAGGAACTTGATCTCTACGTCTGCCTGCGTCCTGTACGCTATTTCCCCGGTTCTCCGAGCCCGGTTCGTGAGCCTGAAAAGACCGATATGGTTATTTTTCGCGAGAATTCAGAGGATATCTACGCTGGCGTCGAGTGGCAGTCAGGCACTCCGGAAGCGAAGAAAGTCATCGATTTCCTCATCAAGGAGATGGGCGTCACCAAGATCCGTTTCCCAGAGACTTCGGGTATTGGCGTCAAGCCGGTTTCGCAGGAAGGTACCGAGCGTCTTGTGCGCAAGGCAATGCAGTACGTCATTGATAACGACCGCAAGAGCCTGACACTGGTTCACAAGGGCAACATCATGAAGTTCACTGAGGGTAGCTTCAAGGAGTGGGGCTACGAACTGAGCAAGCGTGAATTCGGCGCGACTGAACTGGATGGCGGTCCATGGTGCACACTGAAAAACCCGAAGACCGGAACAGAAATCACCATCAAGGACGTGATTGCAGATAACTTCCTGCAGCAGATTCTGCTGCGTCCGGAGGAGTATGACGTGATCGCAACCCTGAACCTGAACGGTGACTACATTTCTGATGCACTTGCAGCACAGGTTGGTGGAATTGGTCTCGCGCCAGGTGCCAACCTTGCCGATGCTGTCGGTATGTTTGAGGCAACCCATGGTACTGCACCAAAATATGCGGGCCTCGACAAGGTTAACCCGAGTTCACTGATCCTCTCAGCAGAGATGATGCTGAGACACATGGGCTGGACCGAGGCGGCAGATCTTGTGATGAAGGGTGTAGAAGGTTCAATCGCGGCTAACACTGTCACCTATGACCTCGCACGTCTGATCGATGATGCAACTGAACTGAGTTGTAGCGAATTCGGTGATGCCGTCATCGCGAATATGGACTGATCACTGTTCAGGCAGTAAACAGAAGGCCCGCATTTGCGGGCCTTTTCAGTTACAGAACTTCCTTCAGGAATCTTTGCGATTAGCCTGCCATCTGGATTGATATTGCATGCAAACCCTTGGGACCCTCGGTAACTTCGTATTCGACTTTTTGCCCTTCTTTGAGGGTTTTGAAGCCTTCCATCTGAATCGATGAGAAATGCACAAAAATATCCGAATCCCCATCATCGGGCGTAACAAAGCCGTACCCCTTGGTGTTATTGAACCATTTGACGATACCCGTCGACATGTGAAAATACCTCCTTAGTTGCTGCTTTTCTTGTGTCTTCCTGTTCGCTGCAAATAGAGCGAGTTTCAGGCTGACTGGTGCCTTGTTTGTTGTAATTATCCAAAGCGTTCAGGTCGTATAATTGTTATTCTGATTTAACCCTCAGATTTACCGGTGCTTGCCGACAGAATAGTGGGTTAGACTCTGAGTATAGCGATGACGGCAAAAAGTTCAATGCAAATTTGCACTGCACAAAATGCGGATCGACTTGATTTTTATGTGATTAACTACTATCTGAAGTTGTATGTCTGACAGAGATTTTGATGATGACCATGGTTTGGCGACCGCGGAGGCTGTGCCAAAGCTCAAACGTCCGCCCATGTACAAGGTTCTATTACTGAATGATGACTATACTCCTATGGAGTTTGTCGTTGATGTACTGGCACGTTTCTTTCACATGGACCAGGAGCAGGCAACCCGGGTGATGCTGCATGTGCATACAAGGGGACAGGGAGTTTGCGGTGTTTTTACACGTGAAATCGCCGAGACCAAGGTCTACCAGGTCAACGACTATTCAAAAGAGCACCAGCACCCGCTGTTGTGCACCATGGAAACGGAAAATTAGGTGGCTATGTTAAACGCGGAACTCGAATTCACACTTAACCAGTCGTTCAAATGGGCTGCTGAGCAGCGTCATGAATACATGACTGTTGAGCACCTGCTGCTGGCGCTTGCCGACAATCCATCGGCAGCCGGTGTACTGCGTGCCTGCGGGACGCATCTCGATGGCCTGCGGGACCAGGTGAGAACCTTTATCAACGAAACCATCCCCTTGATACCCGAAGGGGAAGAGCGCGAGACTCAGCCAACGCTGGGCTTTCAGCGTGTTCTGCAACGTGCCGTTTACCAGGTGCAATCATCTGAACAGAAAGAGGTATCCGGTATCAATGTCCTGGTTGCCCTGTTCGCAGAGCAGGAGTCGCAGGCAATCTATATTCTTGCCTCGCAGGGCATCACGCGTCTCGATGTGGTCAACTATATTTCCCACGGTATTTCGCGCATTGGCGAACCGGAAGAGGATCAGCATGACGACTCCGCCGACGAGGTTCTGGAAGAGGAGCAGGGCGAAGAGAAAAAGATTTCGGCACTGGAAAAATATGCCGTAAATCTTAACGAAGAGGCGATGCAGGGGCGTATCGATCCGCTCATCGGACGTGCTGCCGAGGTTGAACGCTCGGTACAGATTCTGTGTCGCCGCAGCAAGAATAATCCCCTGCTGGTTGGTGAGGCTGGTGTTGGTAAAACAGCAATTGCCGAGGGCATGGCGAAAATGATCGTCGATGGTGAAGTTCCTGAAATTCTCTCGGATGCGCTGATCTATTCACTCGATCTTGGTGCCCTGGTAGCCGGAACCAAGTACCGTGGTGACTTCGAGAAACGTCTCAAGGCAGTTCTATCGGAGCTCAAACAGCAGCAGCACGTTATTCTGTTTATTGACGAGATTCACACCATTATCGGTGCTGGTTCTGCATCCGGTGGTGCAATGGATGCATCCAACCTGATCAAGCCGGCACTTGCCTCGGGTGCACTGCGTTGCATCGGTTCCACTACCTACCAGGAGTATCGCGGCATTTTTGAGAAGGACAGGGCGCTGGCGCGTCGTTTCCAGAAAATCGATGTCAATGAGCCGAGTGTGAGTGAAACAATCGATATTCTCAAGGGGCTGAAAAGTCGCTACGAGGAGCACCACGGCGTTACTTATACCAGCAAGGCACTGACTGCGGCCGCGGAACTGTCAGATCGTTACATCAATGACCGTCACCTGCCTGACAAGGCGATCGACGTTATCGACGAAGCGGGTTCGTATACCCGTCTGAAACCGGAAGGCAAGCGCAAAAAACGTATCGGTGTGCATGATATCGAGGCACTGGTAGCGAAGATGGCACGCATTCCGGCACGCAAGGTTTCCGCCAGTGACCATGACACCCTGAAGAATCTGAGAAAGAGCCTTGGTGCGGTGATTTATGGCCAGGAGAATGCCATTGAGGGGCTTTCATCGGCGATTATCATGAACCGTTCCGGACTCAGCGCTGAAGAGAAGCCGGTCGGCTCATTCCTGTTTACCGGCCCCACCGGTGTCGGCAAGACCGAGGTGACGCGTCAATTGGCGCGCATCATGGGTATCGAACTGATTCGCTTCGACATGTCCGAGTACATGGAGGCACACACGGTATCGCGCCTCATTGGTGCACCACCAGGCTACGTTGGTTACGACCAGGGTGGTCTGCTGACCGAGGAGATCAACAAGCACCCGCACTGCGTACTGCTGCTCGACGAGATCGAGAAAGCACATCCGGATGTCTTCAACCTGCTGTTGCAGGTGATGGATCACGGTACCCTGACAGACAATAATGGTCGCAAGGCAGATTTCAGGAATGTCGTACTGGTAATGACATCCAATGCAGGCGCCAGTGACATGAGCCGTGCTTCAATCGGATTTACCAAGCAGGATCACAGCAGTGACGGCATGGAGGCGATCAAGAAGCAGTTCACTCCTGAATTCCGTAACCGTCTCGATGCAATCGTGCAGTTTAATCCTCTCAACGGGGATGCTGTGGCACGCGTAGTAGACAAGTTTCTTTTCGAGGTTGAGCAGCAGTTATCCGAGAAAGGCGTCGAACTGCTTATTGAACAGCCGGTACGCGAGTGGCTCGCTGAAGCAGGC
>NZ_MPRK01000128.1 GCF_002021095.1 Solemya elarraichensis gill symbiont
ATCGCGGACCCAAATCGCTGGAGGTTCTGCGCTTCGTTAAGGAACTTAGCGACAGTGCGGTCAGTGTTCTGGGCAATCATGACCTGCATCTGTTGGCGACCTGGAGCACGGGAAGCAAGAAGAAGCTGAAAAACGACCTGCAGCCTGTTTTTGATGCGCCAGATCGAGACGAGTTACTTGAATGGCTGTGCCGACGCCCATTGATGCATACAACCCCGAAATTCGATTTCTGCCTGGTACACGCCGGGTTGCCGCCACAGTGGGACCTGACCCAGGCACTCGCCTGTGCGCAGGAGATGGAATCGGTGCTTGCCGACTCACGCTGCAGAGAGCACTATTTCGCCGGAATGTATGGCGATAAACCGAACCTCTGGAGTGAAGACCTGGGCGGGCAGGATCGCCTCCGCTTTATTACCAACTGTTTTACGCGTCTGCGCTTCTGTACCCTGGATGGCCGCCTGGCACTTGATGAAAAGGGTGCTCCCGGCTCCCAGAAGAAGGGTCTTTTACCATGGTATTTGGTGCCCGGACGCAAATCGGAGGATGTCAAACTGCTGTTTGGACACTGGTCGATGCTCGGTTATCGCCATGAAGCCAATACCTGGGCGCTGGACACCGGATGCCTGTGGGGTGGTGAGTTGTCAGCCCTGCGTATTGACGTGGATCCACCCGTACTTCACGCAATTGATTGTCCATGTCAGCGCAAGCCGGGTTAAAATATCCCAATATACTGAATCTACTGGACTGATTAATCATGTTAGAACGCTGGTTTGAAGGCGCCATCTGGTCATCGCGCCTGGTTGTAATCCTCGCAGTTGTATCGAGTCTCATCTCCGCTATCGCACTGTTTTACATGTCGACGGTCGATGCCTGGGTGCTGGTTACGCATGTGATGCACTATGGCTCGCCTGATCTGACGGCAGTCGACCGTGTTGAACTACGTGCCGAGACGGTGACCCACGTGGTAGAGATGGTTGATGGTTACCTGCTTGCCACGGTGCTGCTGATTTTCGGAATGGGCCTTTACGAACTGTTTGTCAGTAAAATTGATCAGGCGCAATCTTCTGATACGGCATCCAGGGTTCTCGTCATCAACAGTCTCGATGATCTCAAGGCGCGCTTGGCCAAAGTTGTACTGATGATCCTCATCGTTCGCTACTTCGAATTTGCGCTGGGTATGGATTTTAATACGCCACTCGAGCTGCTCTATTTTGCTTTCGGTATCGCTTTCCTGGGTGCGGCGCTGTGGTTGTCGCACATGGCTGACAAGCACTGATTTAAAGGGGTGTTGACGTGAAACAGCTTATACTTATCGTCGTTTTATTCGCAGCGGCCCTGCTGGCGGGGCGCTTCCTGACAGATTCGTCCACCCCGGGTGATGCGGCTCGGCCCAGCGTGACCCTGGAGCCAATCGTTTGCGAGCCTTCGCTGGCAGCCTGTCTGGCAGAGCTGCCGGACGGGTCGCAGGTGCGCATGCAGATCCTGCCCATGGATGCCATATTGCCGATGAAACCGCTGCAAGCGGAGGTAACATCCAGCGGAAAATGGCATGCAACCACGCTTGAAGCGACCGGTATTAATATGAATATGGGCTTCAACCGGTTCAATTTCCAGCCCAGCGGTCAGCATGCTGATCGTGCAGACTTTATCCTGCCAATCTGCACCCTGAAGCGTATGCATTGGCAGTTTTTGCTAACAATTTCTGATGAAAACAGCCTGATTCATATCCCCTTCCATATCGACATCGAATCCTGAAGGTGTGGCAGCCGTCAAATAATTGAAATATTCCCCGGTTTTTCCGTGTTTGTCGTTGACAAGTGGCCATCAGGCGCATAGAATTCGCGGTCTTTCTCCTAGGCACAGCCTAAAAGGAGAGGGCAACGCAGCCGAAGAGAGAATGGCTGCTTTGTAAAATATGAATTTGAATCAATGACTTACTATCTGGCAGGTCGATAACGGCAAGCTGGAGAGGGTTGGTTAACGTTTTTTATTGCGCGCAGAAACAGTTTTCTGCATGTATCTGGCGTCCATGGTGATGCTGTTAAAGAGAAGAGAAGCAAATGGCAACAATTAATCAGTTAGTACGCAAACCACGTAAGCGCAAGGTTGCTAAAAGCAACGTGCCTGCGCTCGAGGCCTGTCCTCAGAAGCGTGGTGTTTGCACCCGCGTTTATACAACAACGCCTAAGAAGCCGAACTCGGCCCTGCGTAAGGTTGCACGTGTACGCCTGACCAATGGTCATGAAGTCACCAGTTATATTGGTGGTGAGGGACACAACCTTCAGGAGCACAGCGTGATCCTGATCCGTGGCGGTCGTGTTAAAGACTTGCCAGGTGTGCGTTATCACACCGTGCGCGGCACACTCGATACCTCTGGTGTTGAAAGCCGTCGTCAAGGTCGCTCCAAGTATGGTGCGAAGCGTCCCAAGAGCTAATTAGAGAGAGATTGAGAAAATGGCCAGAAGACGAGTAGCAGCACGCCGTGAAATCCTGCCCGATCCTAAGTTCGGAAGCCAGTTGTTGACCAAGTTCATCAACATGGTAATGGTTGACGGAAAGAAATCTGTAGCAGAGAGCATTCTGTATAAAGCGCTAGACCAGATCGCCGAAAAGAAAGGCGGTGACCCGATGGAAGCGCTTGAGACTGCACTTGAAAACGTACGCCCTTCGGTTGAGGTTAAATCCCGCCGTGTTGGTGGTGCAACCTACCAGGTACCTGTTGAAGTACGTCCGATTCGTCGTGACTCACTCGCAATGCGCTGGATTATCGATGCAGCACGCAGGCGTAGTGAAAAATCCATGGCGCAGCGTCTCGCTGGTGAACTGATGGACGCTGTAGATCAGCGTGGATCAGCCGTCAAGAAGCGTGAAGATACGCACCGTATGGCTGATGCCAACAAGGCGTTCTCGCACTACCGCTGGTAACAGGCAAACAGGGAAACCGGGGAAGATCGGCTCGTGGCACGTTCGACTCCAATTGAACGCTATCGAAACCTGGGCATTATGGCCCACATCGATGCGGGTAAAACAACCACGACAGAGAGGATCCTGTATTACACAGGGGTGTCTCACAAGATTGGCGAAGTCCATGACGGTGCGGCAACAATGGACTGGATGGAGCAGGAACAGGAGCGAGGAATTACCATCACCTCGGCGGCAACAACCTGTTTCTGGAGTGGTATGGCGCAGCAGTACGAGCAGCACCGTATCAATATTATCGACACGCCCGGGCATGTCGATTTCACCATCGAGGTGGAGCGATCGTTACGCGTACTCGATGGTGCCTGTGCAGTCTTCTGTGCGGTAGGCGGTGTAGAGCCGCAGTCCGAAACAGTCTGGCGCCAGGCGAGTAAGTATGGTGTACCGCGCATCGCATTCATCAACAAGATGGATCGTATGGGCGCCGACTTTTTACGGGTAGTCGAGCAGGTGCGAGAGCGTCTTGGGGCTACACCGGTACCGATGCAGTTGAATATCGGTGCAGAAGAGAATTTTAAAGGGGTCGTCGATCTGATCAAGATGCGGGCGATCTACTGGAAGGAAGAGAACATGGGTATCGAGTTCGATGAACACGATATCCCGGAAGATCTCAAGAGCCAATGTGCGGAACTGCGTGAGCAGATGGTTGAAGCCGCCGCCGAGGCATCTGACGAGCTGATGGAGAAATACCTTGAAGAGGGTGAGCTCTCCGCAGATGAAATCAGGCAGGGTATCCGTATTCGGACACTTGCCAACGAGATCACACCGATGTTCTGTGGCTCTGCCTTCAAGAACAAGGGTGTACAGGCAATGCTCGATGCAGTTATCGACTATATGCCTTCACCGGTCGATGTCCCGGCGATCATGGGGCATCTTGATGACAAGGATGAAAGCGTGGCTGAGCGCCACCCGGCAGATGATGAACCATTTGCGGCACTGGCTTTCAAGATCGCAACCGACCCATTTGTCGGCACATTGACGTTTTTCCGGGTTTACTCGGGTGTGCTGAACTCTGGTGATACGGTTTTTAACCCGATCAAGGGTAAGAAGGAACGGGTTGGACGCATTTTGCAGATGCATGCCAATCACCGTGATGAGATCAAGGAAGTACGCGCTGGCGATATCGCAGCGGCAGTTGGTCTCAAGGATATTACGACGGGTGAGACCCTGTGTGATATCGACAACAGGATTATCCTGGAACGCATGGACTTCCCGGAACCGGTTATATCGGTTGCGGTTGAGCCTAGAACCAAGGCGGACCAGGACAAGATGGGGGTGGCCCTGTCGAAGTTGGCCCAGGAAGACCCGTCATTCCGTGTACGTACGGACGAGGAGTCGGGCCAGACGATCATCTCGGGAATGGGTGAATTACACCTGGAGATCATCGTTGATCGCATGAAGCGTGAGTTTGACGTCGAGGCAAATGTCGGTGCGCCGCAAGTTGCCTATCGCGAAACCATACGCAAGGCGGTCAGGCACGAAGGAAAGTTTATACGCCAGTCGGGCGGTCGTGGTCAGTATGGCCATGTGTGGCTGAAGATCGAGCCGCAGGAGTCCGGAGCTGGTTATGAGTTCGTCAACGATATCGTTGGCGGTGTCGTACCAAGGGAGTATATTCCGGCGGTCGACAAAGGTGTGCAGGATGCGATGACCGGCGGTATTAACTCCGGTTATCAGGCGGTAGACATCAAGGTGACCCTGATTGATGGTTCATTTCATGATGTTGACTCGTCTGAGCAGGCATTCAGGATTGCCGGTTCGATGTGCTTCAGGGAAGGCGCAAAAACTGCAGACCCGGTGGTCCTAGAGCCCATCATGAAAGTTGAAGTTGTCACTCCAGAGGAAAACATGGGTGACGTAATTGGCGATCTGAACAGTCGCCGCGGAGTGGTGTTGGGAATGGAAGACTCACCCGCCGGAAAGCTGGTACGCGCTGAAGTGCCACTGGCCAAAATGTTCGGGTATGCAACAGATTTGCGTGGTGCGACACAGGGTCGGGCCACCTACTCGATGGAATTTGAGAAGTACAGCGAAGTGCCATCGGGTTTTGCAGGTAATTAGAGATTTGGTCCAAACAGTATTTTAGAGGGTAGCTACGGTGTCTAAGGAAAAATTCGAACGTAATAAGCCGCATGTGAACGTTGGCACAATTGGCCACGTTGACCACGGTAAAACAACACTGACAGCGGCACTGACGAAAGTGTGTGCAGAGACCTGGGGCGGAGAGCTGAAAGCTTTCGACCAG
>NZ_MPRK01000129.1 GCF_002021095.1 Solemya elarraichensis gill symbiont
TCAGCATCAGCGTCAAATTCAATCTCTGCAGAAATATTGAATTCAAAATCGCCTGCTCCGCTGCCATCGACAACGCCTTCTAATGGCCCCCAGTCGCCGCGGTTACCCCAACGATCACGGCCATCCCAGTAGTCGCCCTCCCAGGGCTTGGTGCGACGGTCAAAGTCCCAGCCATCGCGCCACATTGACCAGCGGCGTTCACGAGGATAGGGGTTCGATGCATAGGCGGGAGGGTAGGCATACTCCGGAGGTGGTAACTCACTCTGAGTCGGGTATGCCGGCTGATAGTAGGGCTGAGCAGCAGTCTGGCCTGAAATCATGATCAACGCAGCTGCTGATACTGACTGGGTGACTGTTTTGCTCATCGTGCTCTCTCCCGTAATCATCTTGTGTTGATTGTATCTCAATGCTTCAAGGCAGACAGGTCTGTCTCTTTCAGCAGTGCCTGGCAGGTTGCAGGCAGTACTGGTTTTGGACGCGGTTTCTTCACAACTGGCTTGTCCGGCTGGTTTTCCGGATACCAGGAAGCCAGTTCTGTACCGCACCCATCTCCTGCCGGGGGAGGGGATTGCGGTTTGCATTCGACTGCGCCTGCGGGGCACTTCAGGCGTACGTGGAAATGGGAGTCGTGTCCCCACCACGGACGTACCTTGTTGAGCCACTTGCGACTACGCCATTTTTTTTCGCACAAGGATTTCTTGATGGCAGGGTACACAAAAATACGCGCGATACGTTTGTCATCTGCCGCGAACCTGATCATCTGAGCCTGCTTGTCTGTCCAGACTCTTTTGTCGACAACAAACGCTTTTATATCAACCATGGAGACAGATTCGAGGTCGCCCTTGTTGCTATTGACGTTCTTGTAGTCGAGCGGTAGCCAGATATCGGCATCAAGCCCCGTCTGGTGACTGCGATGGCCCTTGGTAAATGGGCCACCTCTTGGCATAGCCATGTCTGCCACCAACATCAGGCCGAGATTCTCTTTTTTGACTTTCGTGCCAAGATCTTCCAGGAATTCAACAAGTTTCGGGTGACCGTGGTTTCGATGTCGCTTGAGCCGAACAACCTGGTAACCCTTGCCGTGTGCGGGTAAGGCCTCTGCACCAATCAGGCAGCCGTTGGCATAGCTTCCGACGGGCTCGGGCGTCAGTTCAAGCGGTGACTGGAACTTTTCCCATGGATTCGAGGCGGCGCAGGCTGCGCTGGAGATTAAAATGGCAAGCAGGGTCAGGTTGCGAATCATGTGATACTCGTATTGAAACAGCTCATATATATTTAAGATTAGCAAAGATCCTTTGCTGCCGCATGTGCGGATGACCATGCCCATTGAAAGTTATAGCCGCCAAGGTGTCCTGTGACATCGACAACTTCGCCGATGAAGTAGAGGCCGTTTTGTGTTTTGCTCTCCATGGTTTTTGATGAGAGGTCATCAGTATCGACCCCACCCAGTGTCACTTCGGCAGTTCGGTATCCTTCAGTAGAGGCGGGTTTGAGTTCCCAGTGGTGCAGTTCATGTGCAATTTCCGTGAGCCGCCGGTTCGGAATTTCCGTGATTGATTGGGCTGTTTCATCATTCCAGTATCTCTGTGCGAGCAGATCGACCAGCTTTTTTGGCAGTTTCTGTATCAGTAACTGGCGCAGGTTCGACTTTGGGTTGGTTTGCTTCTCTTCCAGAAACAACTGTTCGAGATCATCACCTGGAATCAGGTCAATGCTGACGGTCTCACCTGGTTCCCAGTAGTTGGAGAGTTGCAGGACAGCCGGGCCGCTGAGGCCGCGGTGTGTAAAAAGAATGTTCTCGGTGAAGGCGTGTTTGCCTGTCGAAATGGTGACTTCAATTGCAATGCCAGAGAGTTTTTCACTCATCTCCCTGAACCAGTCACTGAACATGAAAGGTACCAGTCCGGCCCGAGTCGACTTGACTCGCATGCCGAACTGTTCTGCGATCTGGTAACCGAAGGGAGTGGTATGCATTGTGGGGATGGAGAGGCCGCCGGTAGCAATAACCAGCTTGTCCGAGGCCAGTGTGCCTTTGCCGGTTTCAATTGTGTAGCCTTCGCCAGCTGTTATTTGTGTCACTTCACAGCGGGTTTCAATTGTCACCCCGGCCTTGCCACACTCGCTCAGCAACATGTCGAGAATCTCGCGTGCGGAATTGTCGCAAAAGAGTTGCCCATGATCACGCTCGTGCCATTTGATTGCGTAGCTGTCGACTAGTGCGATGAAATCCCACTGGGTATAGCCATTGAGTGCCGATTTGCAGAAATGGGGGTTTGCACAGATGTAGTTATCTGCCTCAACCTGGAGATTGGTGAAATTGCAGCGGCCGCCACCGGACATGAGAATTTTCTTGCCGGCTTTTGAGGTGTGTTCAATGACCAGAACACGCAGCCCACACTGGCCGACGAGAGAGGCGCAAAAAAGGCCTGAGGCTCCGCCGCCAACGATGATGACATCATAGTAATTCTCTGTCTGTGTCATTGTATGGGTGTCATGCAGATAAACAGAATCAGCATTCTCCGTTGAGTTAACCAGAGTTGCAACACTGTACGACAGAGCATCAGCAGTTGCGGGTAGAATGGTGCGACTATTCACAGGATTCTCACGCCGGAAAAAATAGATGGCAGACTTTTTATCGACAATTCAGTTTGCCTTAACGGTAACAGGGCCGATCATCGTCATTCTGCTCCTGGGTATTTTTCTCGCCAGGATAGGGATTCTGACCGAGGCTTTTATCGATTCCGGTTCAAAGCTGGTGTTCAATGTACTTCTGCCTTCCATGCTGTTTATCACTATCAGCAAAACGGGATTTTCCGGCGTTGCCAATTTTAAACTGATTACAGTCGGAATTGTTGGAACCCTGTGTGTGTACCTCCTGCTTGAATTGCTGGCAAATTACCTTGTGACACCTGCAGAGGAGCGGGGTGTCGTGGTACAAGGCGCATTTCGCTCAAATATGGGAATTATCGGGCTGGCTTATTGTTTTAATGGCTATGGTGAAGCCGGCCTGGCTGCGGCGTCTCTCTATCTTGGAATTGTCACTATCCTGTTCAATGTGTTGGCAGTGATTACTCTCAACCGATCACTCAACAGGCATCGTTCGATGCTTCAATCCTTCAGGGATATAGGAACGAACCCCCTGATCATTGGTATATTACTGGCACTTCCTGTTGCCTGGTGGGAGGTAGAAATCCCTTTTGTACTGTTGCGTGCAGGCGACTATTTTGCGCAAATGACCCTGCCATTTGCCCTGTTGGTCACCGGGGCCTCCCTGAGTCTGAGAGTATTACGATACGAAACCTTCAATGCGATGTTTGCAAGTGGCTGTAAATTGATCTTCGTGCCTGTGCTTCTGACTGGAGGTGGAATTCTTGTAGGCCTGCGTGGTATGGAACTCGGTGTGTTATTTATGATGACTTCTGCACCGACTGCGGCAGCAAGTTACGTGATGGTACGTGCGATGGGTGGTAATCCTGCGTTGGCGGCGAATATTGTCGTAGTGACAACCTTTGGTTCGCTGTTGTTTACGAGTATTGGTATCGCATCGATGCGTGGATTGGGCTTAATATAGTTGTATGCTTGCAATGATTTATTGACAGGAAACAGTATGGAATATCGGCAACTCGGGGAAACAGACCTAAAGGTCAGCGCACTCTGCCTAGGCACCATGACCTTCGGCGAACAGAACAGCCAGGATGAAGCCTTCGAACAGCTTGATTTTGCAGTTTCATCCGGTATCAATTTCATCGATACGGCAGAACTCTACCCGGTGCCGGGAAGGGCAGAAACCATGGGTAGAACCGAGGAGCAGATTGGTCAGTGGCTGGCTTCCCGGGGCAACAGGGATAAGCTTATAGTGGCGACCAAGGCGGTTGGGCGCGCGGACTGGATGGATTATATTCGCGGCCCTGACAATTGTCTTAGTCGTGAAAATATCCGAATCGCGATAGAGGATAGCCTGAGGCGCCTGCAAACGGACTACATTGACCTCTACCAGGTGCACTGGCCGGATCGCCCATCCAACTTTTTTGGTCAACTAGGCTACAAGTATCCCCAGCAGGACAAAGGTGTACCGATAGCAGAGACACTGGAGACTCTTCATGAACTCGTCAGGGAGGGCAAGATTCGCCATGTCGGTGTCTCCAACGAGACGCCGTGGGGTGTTGCCGAATATCTTCGTCTCTCACGTGAACAGGACTTGCCGCGCATTCACTCTCTCCAGAATCCTTACAGCCTTTTGAACCGGACTTTCGAAGTGGGGCTGGCCGAATTCTCTCATCGCGAGGCTGTCGGCCTGCTTGCCTATTCACCGATGGCGTTTGGTGTTTTGTCAGGGAAATATCTTCACGGTGCCTTGCCGGAAGGGACACGCCTGAAGCTGTTCAGCCATTTTGACCGTTACAGTAATCCCCGTGCAGTTGCCGCAACCGAGTCCTATGTCGGCCTGGCGAAAGAGTGGGAGATTGATCCGGCACAAATGGCGCTGGCTTATGTGACCAGCCGGTCTTTCGTGACATCAAATATTATTGGTGCAACATCAATGCAGCAGCTTGAAAGCAATATTGCCAGCTTCGGGATATCGCTCGACAAGGAGCTTCTAAAGGCGATTGATGGCATCCACGAGGAGCACCCAAATCCCTCCCCGTAACCAGCAAGTAGACGTAACCCATTAATCTGGAAGGATATTTTCTTACCCAGTACTGGAATTGTATAACTTATTGAAAATAAAGGGAAAAACAAGACATGAAATGCCTTGTAACTGCACTAATTGCTGCGCCGCAAAAATAATTTACCCGCACTTATTCTGTTAAGCTCTTGATTCAATGAAGCTTTTTTCATTAATAAATTTGTAACTTTCTGATTTATTGTCTATATTCTATTGAAGGCTGCAAGGTTGTCTGCAGACCGGGGCATCGCGTTATTACTTTGGCTGGGGAACAAAATATGTCAGATGCGAATCGGCACTCTGCTGAAAAGCAAAACAAGAAAGCGCACAAGAGCGCACAGAAAAAATCACAAAAGAACGAAAAGACCCGTTGGTTCAGTTATATGAAGGATGATGAACTGGCACCGGAAGAGACCCGTGATATTGCCTTCCTGGGGTACAATTAAACGGATGGAATTCAGAGTGGGTTAACTGGCAGAGATTGAATCTGCTGGCAGTAACTCCCGGGCTTATTTTTCAGCCTCTTTTCCCTTTGGGTCAAACATATCCATCATT